>JBDTWC010000299.1:0-4589 GCA_040006875.1 Acidobacteriota bacterium
GCAGCGAACACAACTTCCGCGGCGGCGGGCGGATCTCGGTCGGCGGCGCTGGCCCGGCTGAGGATCGCGGCCGGGACGGGTCCGCCTCGCGGCCATCCACCGCAATGCCTCTTCCCCTTGTGAGCGAGCGCGAGCTCGCGGAGCCGCACATGAGCGACCCGTCGACGGCGATCAACCTCGAAGCGCTGCTGCGCCGCGTGATCCGCGAGGAAACGGGCCTCACGGCGGTGGCGCCGGCTGAAAAGTGGCGCGGCGGTCACTTGGTGCTGAAGCCCGGGCGGCCAGGCGTGCAGGAGAAGAGCGTGCCGATCGAGACGTTCTTCCACAAGATCGTGATGCTGCGCAATCGTCTGCGCACGCTCGAGCAGCAGGTCAACGGCTCGGATCTGCCCGACGACCAGAAGCTCAAGATCCAGAGCTACATCACCGGCTGCTACGGCTCGCTCACGAGCTTCAATATCCTCTTTGCCGACGACGACGACCGTTTCGTGGGCGCGGCCAGCGACTAGCGGTCAGACTTCGGCGGCACGACACCCGCGCCGCATTCATGCCAACGGGGTCAGACCCCTGTGTGCCTTCTTTCATGCCAACGGGGTCAGACCCCTCTGCTTCTCTCGGCGCCGCGGCCGATGCGATGACCAACGTGAACGGCAACTACCCCTACGCCCTGGCCGGCGATCTCTCCAAGGCGCTGCTGCGATGGCACGGCCGGCTCATCCGCGAATTTGACGTTTTCTTGACATTCGACGCCGACCAGCGAGGTCGTGACGGTGCGGTCGTTGCAGGGGCGGTGGCATTGGGGTCGCCTGAGGGCCCGAATCGTCTTACGTTCAGGACACGAGCGGACCTACTAGATGACACACGCGATCGGAAACCCCACCCGCGTCCGACCACGCCTCCTCGCAACCGCGTGTGCCGTCATAGCGGCCCTGCTGCCGCTGGCCGCATTCGCGCAGGACACGGCCTCGGTGCCGACCGCGGTGCTCGTGCCAGCCAGCCCCCTCGAACTGCCGGGTAACGCCGACTCGAACAGCCCGGCCATCTGGGAATCCGTCGACGGCGAGCCGACCCTGCACGTGCTCACCTCGGTGGCGGGCGTGCCGACTCTCTCGACCGGACGAAGCCTGACCCGCATGGAGTTGGGCGAAGCGGTGCACTTCACCACGGCTCCCGGCAACGGCGTGTGGATGGAGGCGGTGGTCGCCGACGAGGACGGCACGTGGTATGGCTACTACCACAACGAGGTGCCGGCCGTGGATCTATGCGGGCGATCCGACCGCGTCATGCCACGGATTGGCGCGGCCCGATCCCGCGATCGCGGTCAGACCTGGGACGATCTCGGCATCATCCTCGAGGCGCCGCCCAACAACTACGACTGCGACACCACCAACCAGTACTTCGTGGGCGGGGTCGGGGACGAGAGCGTGATGCTCAATGACGCCGGCACCGACCTCTACATCTTCTTCAGCCAGTACTCGAAGGATCCGGCGGCGCAGGGCGTGGCCGTGGCCCGCCTGCCGTGGGCCGAGCGTGATGCTCCGGTGGGGCGCGTCACAGTATGGCGCGACCGCGTGTGGCTGTCGGCCACGGAAATGGGGCACGAAGGCACGGACGACAGCGAGTCGCCGCCGCCGGTCACCTTCCTCTATCCTGCCGGCACCGCGCTCGTGCCCGTCACCCAACCGTGGCATGCCGAGGGCGACGCCAGCGACGCATTCTGGGGCCCCGCGGTGCACTGGAACACGTTCTTGAAGCAATACGTGATGCTCGTGAACCGCGCCAAAGACGAGCAGTTCCACGCCGCCGGAGTCTACGTGGCATTCTCGCCGTCACTGGAAGATCCCACCGCCTGGTCGACGCCGGAGCTTCTGCTCGAAGGTGGGGCGTGGTATCCGCAAGTCATGGGCTTGGGCCCGGGCGGCACCGACAAGCAGGCCGGCGCGCGGGCGCGTTTCTTCCTGGGCGGCGCGTCACACTACGAAATCGAATTCCGCGACGACAGCGGCGCCAAGGCGCGCACCGAAGGCAGCGGCGGCTTCGCCTCGGTGCCTCCCCCGAGGTAGCATCGCGAGATGCCATGGTGGGGCTATGCCCTTGCCTCGGCCGCGGCCGCCGCGGTCACCGCGGTGCTGGCCAAGCTCGGCGTCGAGCCCGAGCCCGCCAATGTCGCCACCGCGCTCCGCACCCTGGTGGTGCTGGTGTTCGCCTGGGCAATCGTCTTCGCCCGCGGCGAGCACACGGTGCTGCCGTCGATCAGCAGCCGCTCGTGGTGGTTCCTCATGCTTTCGGGCGTCGCTACCGGTCTATCGTGGCTCGCCTACTTCAAGGCGTTGCAGATGGCGCCGGCGTCGCTGGTGGCGCCGATCGACAAACTCAGCCTGGCCCTCACCATCGGACTCGCCGCGCTCGTGCTCGGTGAGCCGATGTCGTGGCCGCTGGTGCTCGGCTCGAGTCTGATCGTGGCGGGCGCGCTCGTCACCCTGCTGTGAACCCTGTCCCCAAGCCGAGGATTCCGCTCCCATGACCACTGTTGAACGCCATCTCTCCGACCGCGCGCGCCTGCATGCGCTGGCTGTGCGGGCCATGCGCGAGCGCGGGCTCGCACCAGAGTTCCCGCGCGCGGCGCTGGCCGAGGCAGCCTCCGCCACGCCCGCCACGAGCGGCGACGGGCTGCGCGACGAACGCAACCGCCTGTGGTGCTCGATCGACAACGACGACTCGCGGGATCTCGATCAGCTGTCGGTGGCCGAAGAACGGCCGGGCGGTGTGGTGCGGGTGCTCGTGGCCATCGCCGACGTCGACGCGCTGGCGCCGAAAGGATCGGCCATCGACGTCCATGCCGCCGTGAATACGACCTCGGTCTACACCCCCGGTGCAGTCTTCCCGATGCTGCCCGAACGGTTCTCGACCGACCTCACCTCGCTCGGTCAGGACGACGACCGCCTGGCCATCGTGATCGCGCTCGACCTGGCCGCCGATGCTACGCTCGTGGGGTCGGAGGTCTATCGCGCGGTCGTTCGCAATCGCGCCAAGCTCGCCTACAACAGCGTGGCCGCGTGGCTGACCGGCGAGGGGCCGCTGCCGGCCCCAGCGGCGGCGGTGCCCGGCCTCGACGCGCAACTGCGCCTGCAGGACAAGACGGCGCAGCTGCTCGCCGACCGGCGTCATGAACAGGGGGCCCTCGAATTCGCCACGCTGCAGACCCGGCCCACATTCGTGGGCGACACTCTGCAGGACCTGCAGGCCGACGCGCCCAATCGCGCCAAGAGCCTGATCGAGAACCTGATGGTGGCCGCAAACGGCGTGACCGCACGGTTCCTCGAGGCCAAGCGGTTCCCGTCGCTCAGGCGGGTCGTGAAATCGCCCAAGCGCTGGGATCGGATCGTGGCCGTCGCCGCCGAGGCGAAGTTCACGCTCCCCGGGGCGCCCGACTCCCGCGCGCTGAACGCATTTCTCGCCGAGCGCCGCGCCGCCGATCCCGACGGCTTCCCCGACCTCTCCACCACCGTGATCAAGCTGCTCGGCTCGGGTGAGTACGTGATGGCGCGTCCGGGCGAAGATCCGCCCGGCCATTTCGGGCTGGCGGTGAAGGACTACACCCACTCGACGGCGCCCAATCGGCGCTATCCCGACCTGCTGACGCAGCGCTTGCTGAAGGCGGCTCTGGCCGGGAAGACGAGCCCCTACGACGACGCGGTACTCACGGGCCTGGCGGAACACTGCACCCGGCAGGAGGACAACGCCGAGAAGGTCGAGCGGCAGATTCGCAAGTCGGCCGCGGCGCTCGTCGCCACCAACAAGGTGGGACAGCGTTTTGCCGGCCTCATCACCGGCGCCTCGCCCAAGGGAACGTTCGTGCGCGTACTGGTTCCCCCGATCGAGGGCAAGGTCGTGACCGGGTTCCAGGGGCTCGACGTGGGCGACCGGGTAACGGTGCGCCTGTCACACGTGGACGTCGACCGCGGCTTCATCGACTTCGTCTTGGAGCGGCAGCACGGCTGAGGCTGCTACGATGGTGGCGACGCGCCCGTAGCTCAGTCGGATAGAGCACCGGCCTTCTAAGCCGGGGGTCGCAGGTTCGATCCCTGCCGGACGCGCCAGTTTGGCCAGATTGTTAGTGCCTACGCCAGGGTGCGCTCCGGGAATAGATTCTTTCACCGATAGCGATAGGGCGATGACACCCAAATGACAACGAGCGTCGCCGCCTGAATCGCGGTGGCGAGCGCCGGCAGCCGGCTCACACGCTGACGGACTGAGTCAGTGCATGAAGCTTCGCCTCTAGCGCGAGCGCGGCCCGCTCCGTGGGCGCGATGATTTTCCAGTCGCTGCCATCGATGCGTCGAATCGCCACGGCCGGAAAGCCGTCCGACATTTTTTCCGTCTGAATCCGGCTGATTTCATCCCACCGTCGCGAGTCGTGCCCGCTGCGCCACAGGCCCATGAAATACGAGTAGTGGAGCCGCAGCCCCTCACCGTCGCAGACCAGCACCTGTCTGGTCGAGATTGCCATCGTGATCAGCAAAATAATGTAGACGAAGATGAATGGATTGAGGGCGAAGACAGCAACGAACGTGGCAAGCGCCGTGCTC
>JBDTWC010000300.1:0-4588 GCA_040006875.1 Acidobacteriota bacterium
GGGATCCCCAAGCGCAACCCACGTGCGCCCGTGGACGGCGTACATCACGAACGCCTCGCGTTGCGCGTCGAAGAGCAGGGCCTTGTCGCGCAGAAAGGCCAGGTGCGGATAGGTGGCCGCCTGCCGCGCGATGATCGCCTCGACGGTTTGCAGGTCTTCCTCCGAAGGAGCTTCGACCTCCGGCGGTGCGGGCCGCAGCAGGCGGGCGCCCGCCCACAGCAGCACCACGGCATTCACGATTGAGGACATCTGTGTACAACCGATTATCACCTGAGCCACGCCTCGCCAGGGGCCCACGGCCGGGTTATCATGAGCGCGACTGGAAGGAGTCGCCTGATGAAGAACGCTCACATGTCCGCGGCGCGCCGACGCGGCCTCGCGATGATTGCCACGACGGCAGCCATTGCCTCTCTGGCCGTTGTCGGCGCCCAACAAGCTCCCGCTGCCGGCACGCCGCCGCGTCCCGGCGCGCCCGCCGCGCAGACGCCGGGCACACCCGCCGCACCTGCGACACCCGCGGCTCCGGCCGCTCCGGCCGCTCCGCCCCCAGGGACGCTGCCGCCGCCCACGCGCGCCATCGTTCCGGTGGCCGCCAGCTCCGTGGCCGCCAAGCCCGACCAGTGGGTCGGCGAGTACGTGGCCATGACCGGCATTGTCGACGCCACGCTCGGCAAGATGGCCTTCACGGTCGATCAGGACAAGACCAAGAGCAACCCCAGTGTGTTGGTGCTCACCAGTCGCATGAGCGATCCGGTGACGCCCAACACCTACGTCACGGTGATCGGCCTGCTCATGAAGTACAACCCGGCCGACGTCGCCGCCAAGTCGAAGCTGCACGCGCAGGATCTGGGTGCCGATGCGGCCAAGTACGCCGGCCAGCCGGTGGTGCTCGCCACGTCAGTCGTCAACGACAAGATGCTCGACCTGGCGCGCTTCATTCCGCCCCCGATGACGCCCGAAGAAGAAGGCCTGTCGAAGGCCATGAAGGGCGTACCGGCGGCCTCGGGTGAGATGCGCAAGGGCGCGGACGGCTCGAACGTCGAACTGGCGACCAAGAACGTGGCCACCCTGGCGGCGGCGTTCGCCGAAGCCGAGGCGTTCATGAAGAAGCGCGGCAAGCTCGACGCCGTGAAGTGGGCCGCCGACGCGCGGATGAACGTACTTGCCGTCGAGAAGGCCGCCAAGAGCGCGCAGTGGGATGCGGCCAAGACCGCTGCCGCGGCGGTGGGCGGATCGTGCGGCACCTGCCACACGCCCTACCGCGAGCGTCTCGAAGACGGATCGTTCCGCTTCAAGTCGGGCGGCTAGTCGGCCCGCTCATCCGTCGCTGCCGGCGGCACCCGCCGCTCGTAGCGATCAATCAAGCGATACAACGCGCGGCGGCTCACCCCCAAGTGAGCCGCCGCGATTGTCTTGTTGCCCTTCGCAGCGACCAGGGCGGCGCGCACGTGCCGGTGCTGCGCGTCGTCGAGTCGGGCCGGCGGCCAGGACGGGGTCTCGGCAATCGCGCTCGGCCCGTTCGCTGCACCCTGCGGGTACGACACCACCGCGGGTTCCGCGCCAATCGCTGGCACCCCCAGCGCCAGAGCGGCGCGCACCGCCGGCTCCGCCAGCACGTCGCCTTCCCACAATACGCCCGCCCGCTCGACCACATTCCTCAGCTCGCGCACATTCCCCGGCCACGGCAGGTCCTGCAGCAAACGCGCGGCCCCCGGCGTCAGCTGCTTCGGCGGCAGGCCCAGTCGCGCGCAGGCGCTGCGCAGGATGGTCGCGGCCAGTGCCGGTACGTCTTCACGTCGGGCGCGCAGCGGCGGCAGGTGCAGCTCGAACGTGGTGAGGCGGTAGTAGAGCTCGGCGCGAAACCGGCCGGCGGTGACAGCGCTGCGCAGGTCGCAATCGGTCGCCGCGATCACGTGCAGCCCAACACCGGCAGGCGCCTCCGCCGCGTCCGCGATCGCCCGGGTCAATGCCGCCTGCGCCTCGAACGAGAGGTCGGCGACATCCGGAATGAACACCGTGGCCGACGTGCCGGCCAGATCACTTGCGGCGGCGCCGGAGACGACCAGGAACGGCCCGCCACGCTGCGGACCGAGGCGGTGCATGGCCCGCGCAATCGTCGACTTGCCGGTACCGGTCTCGCCCGAGATGAGCGTCGTGCGCGCATGGGGCGCCAGGCGGGTCAGCGCCGACACCACCGCGTGCATCGCCGGTGAGGCGGCAACGAGCACGGCCGCAACGTCCGCGTGTGCCGGTTGGGGCACGCCAGCGGGGCGGGGCGCCAGCGCGGGAAAACGAAGGGGCGGGGCTATGACACGCGGCACCTGAGACTCCAGCCCGGACAATCGGCCAGCCGCCGCAGAACTTGAATGGCCCGGAGCTGAGTACCGCCGCAGCGGCTGAAGCGCGCGGCGAACTGGCCGATTCCCTGGCCGTGACGACTCCCTTTTCTCTCAGCGACCGGGGCCGCCGGCGCTCGGCGCGCCTTGCTGCAGCCGTGGCGGCGGTGATCGTGACGCTGCTCGATGCTGCGGGCGGCGGCGTGGCAGTGCACGCGTTGGCCATCGCCAGCACCGACGTGGCGCTGGCCCAGGCGAGCGCCGCCGCAGTGCGCGGTGTAGTGGTGGGCATCGCGGCCCGCCGCGACCCTGACGTCGGCGTCATCTACACACATGTGCAGGTGGCGGTGTCTCGCGCCTGGGGCTTCCCCGCTCGACCGGCGCGGGTCGATCTCAAGCTGCTCGGCGGCGTGGTCGACGGCGAGTCGCTGGTTGTCGGCGACCAGGCGCAATTCACGCGCGGCGAAGAGATGATCGCGCTGCTCGACGTGCGGCCCCGAGATCGCACGCTCTCTGTCACCGGCCTGGCGCGCGGCAAGTGGACGGTGCTCGCGGGCGGCCGCGCTGGCGCAGCGGCGCTCCGGCGTCGCGATGAGGCCGCCGTGGATGCAGCCGATCCCATGGCGGTCGAGTCGCTGGCCGCGCTCGCCGGATCGGTCGTGCGCCTCCCCGCGCGCGACTACGCGTCAAGTGAGGCCTTCGCCGACGACGTCGGCCCGAGCACCCCGAGCAATGCCGTAGCAGCGCGCTGGCACGAAGCCGACTGGGGCCTGCCGGTCGCCGTCGACTCAGCCTTCGGCGGCCTACCGCTCTTCCCCGGTGGCGGCCTGTACCAGCTGCTGCGCGCGCTCGCCTCCTGGTCGAGTGCCAGCCCCCTGCACTTGGCGCCAGGCATCGAACGCACGCCGCGCTGCTTCGGCAATACCGAGAGCGCCGACGGGCGCATCTCGGTCACCTACGACGATCCGTGCGGCGAGATCGCCGACACCAGTCCCGTGCTCGCCATCGGCGGCGCGGTCTACTCCAGTAGCGACGTTCGCGACGTGCGCGGCGCGCCCTACTGGAAAATCACCAAGGGCATGGTGGTGCTCGACAACGTGCTCGCGAAGTATGCCGGCATGAGTACCGGCTGCTACGAGGAACTCCTGACCCACGAATTGGGGCACGCCATCGGCCTGGATCACGTGGCCATCACGCCGGCGGTGATGGCGCCCACGCTGGCCCCCTCGTGCGTGAACCGCACCGAGTCGCAACCGCTGCAAGCGCCGGATCTCGCGGCGCTCGCCGCACCGTATCCCTGGCCGACCACGGAGCCGGGACCGCCTTCGACACCAGGCGGTCTTGCCGCCGAGGTCGACGGCCATCGCGTGACCATCCGCTGGGTGGCGGGCGCCGGGGCACCCGCAACCGCATTCCACGTGGCGGCCGGCAGTTTGCCGGGCGCGGCCGACTACGGCGCACTGGCGCTCACCGGCACGTCGCTGGTCGTGCCCGACGTGGGCACGGGCGTCTACTACTTGCGGGTGCTGGCCGTGAACGCGCACGGCGCGAGCGTGCCCTCGCCCGACGTCGTGGTCGTCGTCGGCGACGGTCTGCCCGGCAAGCCCACGAGCCTGGTTGCGGCGGGCGGTCCGGGCGGCGCGGTGCGCATCTTCTGGCGCGCCGGCCCTGGACCCGCGCCCAACAGCTACGTGCTGCTCGCCGGCGACGCGCCGAGCGGCATCGACACGCGCGTGCCGCTGGGTGCGCCGGCGCTGGTCGCCGATCACATTCCTTCGGGCACCTACTACGTGCGGGTGGCGGCCACGACCGCCGCAGGCATGGGCCCGGTGTCGGCCGCGATCACCGTCGTCGTGCCCTAAGGCCACCCACGATTGCATCGTCGGTACACACATCGAGGACGCCCGCCCGGACATGTGCCGGGCGAACGTCCTCGACGGGGTCATCGCGCCGTGACTACTGGACCGTCAGCGTGTTCAGCTTGTAGGCGCTCAGCACGCGGAAGCTGGCCGACAGCGAGGTGCCCGGCGAGGTGTAGCAACGCATCGTGATGGCGGTGGCGCCGGCCAGCGTGACCGACCCGCTCAACACCGTCAGCTCACCGGAGGTCGAGCTCTGGTTCACCAACTGGTCGAGCACCGTGGCGCCGTTGTTGAGCGTGCACAGCGAACCGCTGTTGCCGCCGGCGCGGACAATCGCCGCCTTGGCCGTCAGCAGATAGCTGCCCGCCGGCAGCGTCACGGTCGCCAACG
>JBDTWC010000301.1:0-4583 GCA_040006875.1 Acidobacteriota bacterium
ACATGCACCTGCGCGGCAAGAGCCTGCGCTGGGTGATCGTGTATCCCGATGGCCGCGAGCAGACGATCCTCGACGTGCCCAAGTTCGACTTCAACTGGCAGTTCAACTACGAGCTGAAGGACCCGCTCAATATCCCGGCCGGCAGCAAGATTCTCGGCCTCGGCGTCTACGACAACTCGGTCAAGAACAAGTGGAACCCGGCGCCGCACCTGCCGGTCTACTGGTCGGAGCAGAGCTGGGACGAGATGTACCAGGCGTTCACGGAATACACCGTCGACAGCCAGGTCCTGTCGGGGCCGGGCGCGAAGCTGACCACGTCGCAGCAGCCGCGGCAGCAGCGGTAGCGCCGGTTCCGCCGCGCTGACATCGGCGTCGCCATGGAGACGCCCCTCTCGCCTCTGGAATTCATGCGCCGCGCGCGCCGCCTCTACGGCGACCGCGAGGCCGTGGTCGATGGCGCGCAGCGCTTCACCTACACGCAGTTCTTCGCGCGCTGCGACCAGTGGTCGGTCGTGCTCCAGTCGCTCGGCGTGGGCGCCGGCGACCGCGTCGCCTACATCTCGCCCAACACGCACGCGCAGTTGGCGTCGTTCTACGCCGTGCCGCAGATCGGCGCCGTGCTCGTGCCGATCAACTTCCGACTCTCGGTGGAAGAGTTCCAGTATCTGATCGCGCACAGCGGCGCCACGGTCGTGTGCGTGGATGCCGACTACCTCGAGGCCGTCGACGGCATCCGCACGCACCTGCCTGGCGTGCGCCACTTCGTCGCGCTCAGCGGTACGTGCGCCGGATGGCTCGACTACGAGTCGCTGCTGGCCGCGGCTGACGGCGTGGTCGAGCGCCCGGCGGTCGACGAGCGCGGCCTGCTGACCATCAACTACACGAGCGGCACCACGTCCCGTCCCAAGGGCGTCATGATCACGCATCGCAACGCCTGGGTGAACGCGGTCGGCATGCTGGTGCACCTGCCGATGTCCACGGCCGACCGGTATCTGTGGACGCTGCCGATGTTCCACGCCAACGGCTGGACCTTCACCTGGATCGTGACCGGCATCGGCGGCTGCCACGTGTGCCTGCGGAAGGTCGACGCGGCGGCGGTGTTTCGCCTCGTGCGCGAGGAGCGGGTCACGTTCCTGTGCGCCGCGCCCACGGTGCTGATCGCGCTCGCCAACGCGCCTGACGACCTGAAGGTCGGCGTGCCCGAGGGGGTGCGCGTCGTCACGGCCGGTGCGCCGCCCGCGGCGGCGACGATTCAGCGCGTCGAGGAGGGCCTGGGCTGGACCGTGACGCAGCTCTACGGCCTGACCGAGACGTCGCCGCTCATGACCATCGGCGAGGTGCGGCCCGAACACGCCGCGCTGGATGCGGAGGGGCGCGCGCGCCAGAAGGCGCGGCAGGGCGTGGAGCAATTGACCGGGGGCGAAGTGCGGGTGATCGACGGCCACGGCGCGGAGGTGCCGCCCGACGGCGAGACCCAGGGCGAGATCGTGGTCCGCGGCAACGTCGTGATGGCCGGCTACTACAACGACCCCGAGGCGACCGCGCAGGCGATGGGCGACGGATGGTTCCGTTCCGGCGATGCCGCGGTGGTGCATCCCGACGGCTTCATCGAGATCCGCGATCGCCTGAAGGACGTGATCATCAGCGGCGGCGAGAACATCTCGTCGGTCGAGGTCGAGGCCACGCTCCTGCGCCACCCGGCCGTGCAGGAAGCGGCGGTGGTTGGCTTCGCCGACCAACGCTGGGGCGAGGCGCCGCACGCGTTCGTGGTCTTCCGCGCCGGCGCCGACGCCACTCCGGCCGAGTTGCGCGCCTTCTGCCGCGCCCATCTCGCGCACTTCAAGGCGCCGCACTCGTTCACGCGGGTCGAGGAACTGCCGAAAACGGCCACCGGAAAGATCCAGAAGTTCGTCCTGCGCAAGGGCCGGCCGAACATCGCCGCGCAGTAGCGCCAGGAGACGACGCGTCAGTGGTGGGGGGCGTGAGCGGTGGCGCCCGGTGCGGCCACGCGGCCGCGCACGCGCACGAACGAGTGCACCGAGAGCGGCGCGCCGTAGGCCTCCTGGAGGTTCGTTGGCACCCGGTAGACCGTGACGTCGGCACCCAGGCCGATGCGGCCGAGTCGCCCCACGACGAGGTCGCGCACGTAACCGCCGGTGAGTGCGCCCACGTTCGATGGCCGATGGCGATGGCCTACGCCCACCGGGTGGAAGCCGGCATCGAGGATGTCCTTGGCCACCTGCTCGGCGCGCACGTAGAACGCGTTCTTCGCCGACGCGCGCCATACGCTCTCGAACAGGTAGGCCTCGAGGTTGCCGTGCACCTCGCGGTTCTGGCCCACCGTCGCCGTCCACGCCAGGCTGCGCACCGCGCCGCGCCACTCGTACGACATCGAGGCGGTGCGTCGCGACGCGTCGTAGGTCGAGAGACGCTCGGGCCGGGTCAGCCACGCATTTGACACCTGGCCCGACCACCGGCCGAGGTCGTAGCCGATCCGCACGGCGTAGGAATCGAGGCGGCCGAGGTCGAGGTCGGTACGGTGCTCGTCGGGCTCGCGGCCGTGGAACACGCCGCCCGTGAGGCTGACGCCGCGCGCGGCCACGCCGGCGCGCACCAGCCCTTGCGTCGCATGCGTGGAGTCGAGGTGGTGATGACTGAGCGGCGCTTGCGGATTCTCGGCTGCCGAGGCCCGGTGCATGAATGGAGGCGGCCCGATCGGCGGCGCGCCGACCAGACCCGCGCCCAGCGTGACCGACACCCGCTCGAACGCGCGCGTGGTGTCGAGAGCAAGCGTCATGATCAAATCGTGGGGATGCTGGTAGTCGATGAGCGGCGCGTTGCGGTAGGTCTCGCCGGTCTGGAACGCCTGGGGCGAGCCGAGAGCGTGGAGTGTGAATGGCTCCAGGGTGAGGCCGGCCGTGCCGGTCGTGGTCCACGCGCCGCTCTGCCGCGTGGCCATGCCCATGATCCAGTTCTGCGATTCCCAGGCGTCGAAGTCGGTGAACCCGCGCCGCTGGTAGTTGTAGCCACCGAAGGCGTTGGCGTCGACGGCCCACGTCCACGCGCCAGCGTGGGGCGGTGACGGGTCAGGAGCTTGGGCCTCGGCCCCAGCTGGCCGCACCAGCAGGGCCGTGAGGGCCATGAGGACGACGCCTAGCAGAAGTCCGACCCGCCTCACGAGCCAGTCAGGGCAGCGTGTGCGCCACGAGCGGCAGCGACAGCGACTGACTGCCCATCTCGAGGTAGAGCTGTCCGTCCATCACGTTGAGGGTCAAGGCCGAGCGGCGGTCGAGGGCGGCGGCACAGGCCTCGACGACGGTGCGATCCAACTCGTAGATCGGGATTTCGGCGGCGCGATGGATGCGCTGTCCGTCAAACTGGGCCAGCACCTGGCGGATGTCGCGATGGGTGTAGACGACGACGCGGTCGGCCAGTTTGCTGGCCCGATGCAAGCGGTCGGCGCTGGGCATGCCCACCTCGATCCAGGTCGTGATCCGGCCAGTGAGGTCGCGCACCAGCACCGGGGGCTCGTCGCCCGACGACAGGCCCTCGGTGAAGGCGATCCCTTCCTGATACTCGAGGCAGTAGGCGAGTACGCGCGTCACCATGTACTCGGCGCTCTCGGAGGGATGGCGGGCGATGCGCAGGTCGAGCGTTTCGTAGACCCCGCGGTCGACGTGCGAGAGATCGATGGAGAGGGTGTAGACGGTCGCGGTCTGCGCCATGTGCCGGCATCGTACCAGACCGCAGTGACCGCGTGTCTGCGCTTCCTCAGCCGACCTTCGGGGGCTCGTCGAACATGTCCTCGAAGACCTGGTAGTGGCCGCCGTTCATGCCGAGCGCACGGTAGACCGCCTGGGCCTTGGTGTTGGTGGTGTCCACGTAGAGCCGCAGCCCGCCCGCGCCGGCGACTCGCGCGGCCTGGCGGGTGTAGGCGTAGAGGGCCCGGAACACGCCCAGCCGACGGGCCGCGGCGGCGACGTGCACCGACTGGATCCACCACACCGGTCGATCGCGCCAGTCGCTCCATTCGTAGGTGACGAGCAACTGACCGACGACGCGGCCCTCATGCTCGGCGACGGAGAATTGGCCGGGCGCGCGTCCCGAGAGCACGGCGTCCACGCCGCGGGTGAGCGTGACGCGGTCGAGTTGCAGCGACTCGGTTTCGAGCGCCATGGCGGCGTTGCCGTCGACCAGTGTCGCGAGGTCAGCGAGAGTGGCAGGGCGAACGTTCAGCACGGGCAATGTCTCCACGTTGTGCAGAAGATGCTACGCCAGTTGCTGTCACGCTGTCAGGCCCCGCGACAAACGGTGGCATACTGGCGGCCGGGTGACGCTCACGGCAGATGTTGCGGTCATTGGCGCCGGGCTCGTGGGCCTGGCCACAGCTCATCATCTTGCCTGTCACCACGGTCTGCAGGTGGTGGTCGTGGACAAGGAGCCGCGCGTCGCTGCCCACCAGTCGTCGCACAACAGCGGCGTGCTCCACTCCGGGCTCTACTACCTCCCGAACAGCCAGCGCGCGCGGCTGTGCACGCGCGGGCGGAATCTGATGGTCGCCTTCTGCCGCGAGCACGGCGTGG
>JBDTWC010000302.1:0-4583 GCA_040006875.1 Acidobacteriota bacterium
GCGGCTTGGCCGCGCCATACTGCTTGCGCAGCGTCATCAGGCCCGGCATCTCGTGCTCGGCCAGGCGGATCTCCTGGCGGCCGAAGTCGGCCAGGCTCAGATCCTTCACCTTGAACGGCTCACGTCCGGCCTTGGTGGCCGCTTCGAACGCGTGTGTCTGTGTCGCAATCGCCATCTCGATCTCCTCAGTCCTCGTTGTCGTCGTTGCGGTCGTCGAACGTCAGTGACGCGCGCGTGCGCGCCCGTCTCGATGTCTAGGTCCCACGTTTGGTGGCCACGGCGCGGAACAGCGCCGGGCCTTTCGCCGCCGCGTCGGCGGTGAGTTCGTCGAAGCGTACGGCGGTGAAGCCCGCGCCCTCGAGCCAGCGCCGCGTCTGCACCTCGGCGAACCCGAGCCACACGTGTCCCATGTGCTGCTGGTAGTCGATACGGTCGTGCGGCAGCATGTCCACGACCAGGACACGACCACCGGGCGCGAGTGCACGCGCCGCCTCGGCGAGCGCGCGCGCCGGATCCGGCAAGTGGTGCAGCACCAGCGCCAGCACCGCCAGATCGAGCTGGCCATCGTCGAGCGGCAGCGCTTCGAGCGCACCGCGACGCACGTCGACGTTGGCGCACGGCGCCACCGTGGCGCGCGCGGCGCTGAGCATGTCGGCCGAGGCGTCGACGGCCACGACGCTCGTGACGTAGGGCGCGACCAGGGCGCTGAATTGTCCCGTGCCGCAGCCCAGATCGCCGACACGCAGGCGCGGGTCGAGCATCGCCAGCACGGTGTCGTGCTGGAAGTGCTGGCCGAAAAGCTCGCCGCGCAGGCGATCCCACTGACTCGACGCCGATGAGAAGAACAGCTCCGACTTCGAGCGGCGTTCGTTGAGCACCGCTTCGGCCCGCCGCGCGTCCTGCTCGGCGGCGGCACTGCCGTTTGCCTGCTCGCGAATCAGCGGCCACAACCGGGCGGCGGACGCATCGAGCGCGGCCGCGAGGCCGTAGTAGCGAGAGGTGCCGTCGCGTCGTGAGGTGACCCAGGCGCCGTCGGCCAGGGTCTTGAGGTGCCGGCTCACGGTCGACTGGGGCAGTTGCAGTACTGCGCACAACTCGGTGACGGTCAGCTCATGGCGCTCGAGGAGGAGCAGCGCGCGGCAGCGCACCGAGTCCGCCAGCGCGGTCATGTGCTCCAGCAACCGGGGAATGCCGGCGGTGGGAGCGACGAGAGGCAGACCTGAAATCGTATCCATCCGTAAATCCGGATATTAGGATATTTGACTGTGGTTGGGCTGTCAAGGGCATGGGACGAATTCGTTCCAACCATCGGTAGGCCGTGGACGTCTACTCTCGTGACGCGTATAGTCTCGAAGCAGCCATGACCCAAGACCGCCCGCGCCCCGATTCCTTCCTGCCCGTGCCACCGGTGTGGTTCGAGATCCTGCTGGCGCTGGCCGCGGGCGATCTTCATGGCTACGCCGTGATGCAGGAGGTGACGCGGCACGGCGATGCCAGCCTGCATCCGGGCACGTTGTACCGCGCCCTGGCCCGCCTGCTCGAGTCGGAACTCATCGAAGAACTGGTCGAACGTCCCGTCGACGGCGACGACGAGCGCCGTCGCTACTATCGCCTCACGGCGCTCGGCCGCGCCGTGGCCGGCGCCGAGGCCACGCGGCTGGCGCGTCAGCTCGATCGCGCGCGTGCCGCGCAGGTCGTGGTCTGAACATGCCGTCCCAACTGCCGTGGCCGCTGCGGGTGGCCCTGTACGCCTATCCGGCACGATTCCGCGCGCAGTTCGGCGCCGACCTGAGCGCAGCGCTAGCGACGCAGTGGCGTGCCCGTCTCTCCTCACCCGGCCTCGCCGCCCCGCGTCTGTGCACGGTGCTGGTCGCGCAGACCGTCGGGTCCGGACTCGCCGAGCGGTGGGCCGTGGTCACGCGACAAGCCTGGCGCTCACAGCGTCCTCATCTCTACGCCTCAACCGGGAGACATGCATCGATGTGGGACAGCCTGCGCTTCGATCTCATCGCCGCGGTCCGCGGCTTGGCTGCGGCGCGCGCCTTCACGCTGCTCACCGTGTTGGCGCTGGCGCTCGGGCTGGGCGCCAACAGCGCGGTCTTCGCCGTCGTGAACGGCGTGCTGCTCAAGCCGCTGCCCTACGCCGCGCCCGAACAGCTGGCGATGCTGTGGAGTGAGAATCCGCGCCTGGCCAGTGCCACCAATCCACTGTCGCCGGCCAACTTCGACGACCTCCGGCGCATGAGCCGATCGTTCGAGACGCTCGACTACGGCCTCTCGTTCCTGGTCGTCGTGGCCGTGCAAGGGCACGAGGATCAGGGCGTGCTGCAGGTCATGCGGGTCGGAACCTCGATGCTCGACCTGCTCGGTTTGCGGCCGCAACTCGGGCGCTCGATCGGCGCTGGCGATCGCGACGTGGCCGTCATCAGCGACCGCGCGTGGCGCACGCACTTCGGCGCCGATCCCGGCGTCATCGGCCGGACCATCGTCGTTAGCGGCGGCGAGTCGCTGACCATCGTCGGGGTGGCGCCGCCGGAGTTCCTCTTCCCCCTGCGCGACATGCTGTGGCAGGCAGGCACGACCACGCCGAAGAGCGCCGAGATGTGGGTGCCGATGCCGTTCGAGGGACCGCGCTTCGTCGATCCGAAGGGCGGCTTCGTGCGCTCCTTCCACGCCTTGCTGGCCGTCGGCCGGCTGCGACCCGGGGTGACGGCGGCGGCCGCCGACGCCGAGATGCGCAGCCATGCACGGACGCTGGCGGAGCAGCATCCCGACACCAATACCGGGTGGGGAGCCCGCGTCGTCGCGCTGCACGATCAAGCCACCGGCTCGGTACGTATGGGCATGCTGGTGCTGCAGGCCGGCGCGTTGTCGCTGCTGCTCATGGCCGCGGTGAACGTGACCAACCTGGTACTGGCCCGATCGTTGGCGCGGCAACGCGAGTTGGCGGTGCGCGCCGCGCTCGGCGCCAGCGCGCGACAGCTGGTGCGGCAAGCGTTGATCGAAAGCCTGCTGCTGGCCGGATTGGCCCTGGTGCTCTCGGCCGCGGCTGGGCGGTGGATGCTGCGCACGCTCGTGGCCCTGGCTCCGGCCACGGTCCCGCGCCTCGCCGACGTGAATCCGGGCGTCGAGACCTGGTTGGCGTCGGCCGGCCTGGCCCTGCTCATTGGCGTGGCCCTGGCCATCGTGCCGGCGTGGGTGGCCGCGCACACCGATGTGCGCGGCGTGCTGCAAGACGGCTCGCGCGGTGCGGCCGGCACCTCGCGCTCCGGCGGCCGGCTGCGCACCACCCTGGTCGTGGCCGAAGTGGCGCTGGCCGTCGTGATCACGGTCCAGGCCGGGCTCCTCTTCCGCAGCTTCGCGGCGCTCATCGACACCGACCCCGGCTTCAAGGCCGAGCATCTCCTCACTTTCGAGATGAACACGCCCGAGCACATCACCGCGCTCGACGCGCGTCGCGCCTTCTACGACGAGTGGTTTGCCCGCATCGCCGCCCTGCCCGGCGTCGAGGCCGTGGGCGGCACCACCCGCATTCCGCTGGGCAGCACCAGCGTCACCACCTCGGTGCGCGCGGAGGGCAACACGTCACCGCCAGCGGCGCTGCCGGAGGTCGAGTTCCGGCGCGGGTCACCCGACTACTTCCGGGCCATGGGCATGCCGATGCGCCGCGGCCGTAGCTTCCTGCCGTCGGATCGGCCGACCGATCCGCCGTCGGTCGTCGTCAACGAGACGATGGCCCGGGTGGTATTCGGCGCCGTCGATCCGATCGGCCGCCGCATTCAGAATGGCCCCGACGCCACCGGCCCGTGGCTGACGGTGATTGGCGTGGTCGGCGACGTGCATCACACCTCGCTTGAAGCAGCGCCGCCGCCGGAACTCTACGTGAACCTGCTGCACAACCCCGCCAACGCACCGTTCATGGCCATCCGCACCACCGGCGATCCGCTGGCGCTGGTCGAGTCGGTACGGGCGGCCGCGCGCGCCCTCGATCCGCGCCTGGCGCTCTACGACATCCGGACGATGAGCGACCTGCGACAGGCCTCGCTGGCCGAGCGCCGCTTCGTGCTCACGCTCGTGAGTGGCTTCGGACTGCTCGCCCTGCTCCTCGCCGTGGTCGGCGTCTATGGCGTGCTGGCGCTGGTCGTGGCCGAGCGCACGTCCGAGCTGAGCCTGCGGATCGCCCTTGGTGCTGCCCCTGCGTCAGTGGCACGCCTCGTCGTCGGCCAGGCCCTCCGCCTGGCGGGGATTGGCGTCGCCATCGGACTGGCCGCGGCCGCCGGCACCGCCACCGCGGCCAAGAGCGTGCTGGTCGGCGTCACCGCCTACGACCCGGTGACTTTCGTCGTGGTGCCCGTGCTGCTCCTGGCCGGCGCGGCGGCCGCCGCCGCGGCCCCGGCGCGCAGGGCGCTTCGCTCCGATCCGGCGGCGGCGCTACGGGCCTGACGTCGGCACTGGACCGACGACGACCCGACCCGGCTGCAAGCGCGCCGGCAACGCTGCGCTTCTAGCCGAGCGCCTGCTCGAGCCGACCGACCAGGCCGTCGAAGCGCTGCACCAGGGCGCGGATCGCGGTCGGCTCCGAC
>JBDTWC010000303.1:0-4575 GCA_040006875.1 Acidobacteriota bacterium
GTCCGAGCGACTCGCCGACCCATTTGATCACCCAGAGCAGCAGGAACACCGCGAACGTCACCATGCCGGCCACGATCTGGTTCTTCGTCAGGCTCGAGATGAGCAGGCCCGCCGAGATGAAGCAGCCGCCCATCAGAAACAGTCCGAGATACCCGGTCACGACCGGCTTCCACTCGGGGCTGCCGTAGTAGAAGAGCAGGCCCATGTGAATCAGCGTGACCGCGAGCATCACGGCATAGAGGCCCATGGCGCCGAAGAACTTGCCCAGGATGATCTGCAGGTCGGTGAGCGGCGAGGTGAGCAGCAACTCCATCGTGCCGGAGCGCTTTTCTTCGGCGTAGCTGCGCATCGTGATCATCGGCATCACGAAGAGCACGATCACGCTGACGTTCATGAGCACCGGCCCGATGAGCATCTGGTTCAGGTTCATGGTCATGCCCGAGCCGGGCTGCACCTGCATGCTCTGCCGCTCAAAGAACCACATCAGCGTGTAGAAGAAGTAGCCGTAGAGCAGCGCGAAGAAGCCGATCACCACGTAGGCGATGGGCGAGGCGAAGTAGGCCTGCAGTTCCTTGCGCGTGATGGTGACGACGTTACGCATGAGCGGCCTCCGTGGGGTCGGCCGGCGGCGCGGCGTCGGCGGCGGCAATCGCGCTGGCGTCTTCGGTGGTCAGGCTGAGGAAGACGTCTTCGAGACTCATGCGCATGGGCCGCAGTTCGAGCAGGCCCCACCCGTTGTGCACGACGGCGGCGGCGAGTTCGCGACGCACGTCGTGGCCCTGCTCGCTGTCGACCTCCACGGTGGTGAGGCCGTTGGCGCCGGCGTCGGCCTTCACGCGGGTGACCCCGGCGATGGTCGAGAGCGCGGCAGTCACATCGGCGCCGGCGGCGTGTACCTGCAGCAGCATCGTCTCGCTGCCGCGCAGGCGGGCGGTGAGGTTGGCCGGAGTATCGACCGCCACCACCTTGCCCTTGGCGATGATGACCACGCGGTTGCAGGTCTGCGACACCTCGGGAAGGATGTGCGTGCTGAGCACCACGGTGTGGTTGCCGCCGAGTTCGGTGATGAGCTGCCGCGCCTCGATGATCTGCTTCGGGTCGAGGCCGGCGGTGGGCTCGTCGAGCACCAGCACGTCGGGATTGTGGATGAGCGCCTGAGCCAGGCCGACGCGCTGCTTGTAGCCCTTCGAGAGCTTGCCGCAGTGACGCGAGGCCATGTCGTCGATGTGCGTCTTCTTCATCACCTCGTCGACCCGGCTGCGCACCTCGCGCTCCGGCACGCCCTTGATCCGGGCCACGAAGGTGACGTAGTCGCGCACCGTCATGTCGGGATAGAGCGGCGGCGTCTCGGGCAGATAGCCGGTGCGCTTCTTGGCTTCGATGGGGGCGGAGAACACATCGTGACCGGCGACCGTGACCGAGCCCTCGGTGGCTGGCATGTAGCCGGTGATGATCCGCATCGTCGTGGTCTTGCCGGCGCCGTTGGGGCCGAGAAACCCGAGGATTTCACCGGCGCCGACGCTGAAACTCACGTCGTCGACGGCGGTGAACGGTCCGTAGCGTTTGGTGAGGTGCTGCACCTCAATCACGGTGACTCTCCTCGCGCAGTAACTGTGCAGTCAGTCGTCTAGACTGTATGCTGTCCAACCTGTCTAATCTGTAAGCTTTAGGAAGCTCGCAGCTGCACTTCGACAGCCTCCGATCCTAGTCGAACCCTGCCACACGGGCAAGGGCACCACGGGCCCGCAAGCTACTGAGGATGACTGTGAAACGGTTGCTCATTGCGGTCGTCGTGCTCGTGTTCGCCGCCGCCACCGCCGGTTGGTGGTGGGCGCGCGGGTCGGTACCTTCTTTGGATGCTGCGTGGTCTCTTCCTGGTCTGCATGGACCGGTCGAGGTCATCTCCGACGCCCACGGCGTGCCGCACGTCTATGCGCGCGACACCGACGACGCGTGGTTCGTGGCCGGGGCGCTGCATGCGCGCGATCGGCTGTGGCAGATGGAGCTCTATCGCCGCGCCACCGGCGGTCGCCTGGCCGAGGTGCTCGGCGAGCGCGCCCTCGACATCGACCGTCGCATGCTCACCTTGCGCATTCGCGCGGCGGCCGAGGCCGAGTTCGCCCGGCTGGGCGCTCCGGCCCGGGCGGCGCTGACCCGCTATGCCGACGGCGTGAACGCCGCCCTCCTCACCATCCAGGGGCGGCGCCGGCCGCCCGAACTGCAGCTGCTGGGCATCACGCCAGCGGCGTGGACGCCGCAGGACTCGCTGGCCGTCGGCCGTCTTCTCGCCTTCCGCCTGTCCGAGAACGTAAGCGCCGAGCTCGTGCGCTACGCCATCGGGCGCACGCTGAGCGTGGCGGACGCCGACCAGCTCACCGGCCGCTATCCCGACCGCGCCCCCACGGTGCTCGGCGAACTGGTCGAGCAGGCCCCTCTGCTGCCAGCCCCTCTACCCGCGGCACCAGCGCCGGCTCCGGCTTCAGCTGCGCCGACCACCGTTCCCATGCCCCCGCCGTCTGCGTCACTCGCTGGCGGCGATGGCCCTGGGTACCCTGCGGCACTCGCCTGGCTCGACCCGAGCGCGCCGCGCGCCAACAGCAACGCCTGGGTCGTGTCGGGCAAGCGCACCGCTACCGGGCGTCCCATCCTGGCCAACGACCCGCACCTGCTCATCGAACTGCCCTCGGTGTGGTACGAGATGCATCTGGTGGCGGCCGGCCTCGACGTGCAGGGCGTGTCGCTGCCGGGCACGCCGTTTGTGGCCATCGGTCACAACGCGCGCATCGCCTGGGGCTTCACAAACTCCGGCGCCGACGTGCAGGACCTCGTGCTCGAACGCTTCGACCTGAAGGGCAAGCGGGTGCAGGCCGCGCAGGGCTGGGAGCCCGTTCAGGTGGAAGCGATGGCGATTCCGGTGCGCGGCCACAGCACCCCGGTGCCGTTTGAGGTGTGGCGCACCTCCAGCGGCGTGGTCTACGCCGACGAGTCGACCCACTGGGAAGTGCCGCCGCCCTGGCTGTCACCCGACGCGCCGCGCGAAGGCGAGCAGCGGGCGCTGGTACTGCGCTGGTCCGGCTTCGCCGACGGGAATTACGCCGATGCCATCGAAGCTCTCGATCGCGCCGCCACGTGGACCGACTTCCAGGCCGCGCTCGACCAGATGTCGGCGTTGTCGCAGAACGCGGTCTACGCGGATGTCGACGGCAACATCGGCTACCTGATGACCGGCCAACTGCCGGTGCGCGCGGCCGGCGACGGCGCCCGGCCTCTGGCCGCCGCGGCCTCGGTGTGGAGCGGCTCGATTGCCGGTCCGGGCGCGCTGCCGCGGGCGTTCAATCCCGAGCGAGGCTACCTGGCCTCGGCCAACAACCCGATCACCCGCGGCCGCGGCCCGTTCGTCACGCGCGACTGGGTGGCGCCGTATCGCGCCACCACGATCACCGACACCCTGGCCAACACGCCGACCGTCGACATGGCCGCCGCGACCGGGTTGCAGCTCGACGTGCGGAGCGGTGCGGCCGACGACGTGCTGCAGGGGCTGGACGGCGCGCTCGCGCGGGCCAAGACCAGCACCGCGGATGGCGCGGCGGTGGCGCTGCTCGAGCGGCTGAAGGCCTGGAATCGCCAGGTCGACGGCAGCGAGGACGCTGCCGCCTTCGAGGCGTTCGAGGATCGGTTGTGGCGGCGCACCTTCGCCGACGAGCTGCCGGATGAGGTGTTCACCCCGTTCTATCAATGGGCCGGCGCGGAGCGCACGGCCGGACTCTACGTGATCGCTGGCGACCCGGCGTCGCGCTGGTGGGACGACATCGGCACGGTGGAACGGCGCGAGAGCCGCGACGACATCTTCCTGCTCGCTGCCGCCGATGCCGCTCAGGACGTGGCGCAGCGGGCCGAAGGGGCGCGTGGCTGGGATCAAGTGCACGCGGCCACCTTCGCCCATGCGCTTGGCGACGGCGGACGGCTGCTGGCCTGGTTCTTCAATCGCGGCCCGGTGCCGGTTGGTGGCGACGGCACCACCGTCATGCGCATCTCGCACCGGCGGCTCTCCGGGTTCAAGGCGTGGGAGCATCCGTCGTGGCGCCAGGTGTTCGACGTCGGCGCGTGGGACAACTCGAAGGTGGTGCTGCCGACCGGCCAGTCGGGCAATCCGCTCAGTCCGTTCTATTTCGACCAGAACGAGTTGTGGCGCGCCGGGCACTATCGGACCCTCACGTTCAGCCGCGGCGCCGTGGACGGCGCGGCCGCCCATCGGCAGATCCTCGCGCCCTGAGCCCACGCTCGAACACGTCAACGCCGGCCGGGTCCGTCGACGTGATAATCTGAACATATGAACAAGCGCTCATATGTTCTCGCTCGGCCAGCCCGCGCTGCCGATCGGAGCGGGTCGCGGCCGGTGATGCCGGTCGCCGCAAGCGAGGCCTGCGACGTCGCCCACATCGACCCGTCGCGGGTTGCCGCGGTGCGCCCGGCCTTGATCGGCCAAGCCTCGGTCGATGCGCTGGCCGAGACGTTTCGCGCCCTGGGCGATCCGACTCGAGTGAGGGTCCTCGACGCGTTGTCGCACGGCGAGTT
>JBDTWC010000304.1:0-4575 GCA_040006875.1 Acidobacteriota bacterium
TGCTGAACGCGCTACTCCTGATTGCTCTCGCCGTCACGCCGCCCCAGCCCCCGGTCGACACCAGCATCGTGCCCGAGCCGGGTCGGACCACCTGGGCGCCCGGCGTCCAGGGCGGAATCCCCGAGCGGCTCACCGTCTGCGCGACCGTGTCCGCCGCGGCCTTCGGCAACGGCGCCGTCGACGCCTCGGCCGGCATCCAGGCCGCCATCGCCGCCTGCCCTGCTGGCCAGACGGTGGCCCTCACGGCGGGCACCTTCGCCGTCAACAACTACCTGCTGCTCAACAAGGGCATCACCCTGCGCGGTGCGGGTCCGGAGGCGACCCGGCTGGTCAAGACCAACGGCGCGCGGCGCTTCGTGCCCGATCCCGACGATCGCAAGCCGCTCATCATCGTCGGCCCCAATCGCTGGCCGAAGGTCAATGACACGACCGCCGTCAACCTCACCGCCGACGCGGTCAAGGGCGCGCGCACGGTCACGGTCGAAAACCCGGCCGGCTTCGCGCCCGGGCAGTTCGTGATGCTCGACGAAGACGACTACAACAACGCCACGTGGACGCCGCTGCCGGCGCGCATCAACCCGGTGTCGGTGGCGTCGATCTGGGCGTCGGACCGGATCGTCTTCCAGCGCCACAACCCGCCCGTGCTCTATGGCGACGACCCGTTCCCCGGCTCGCTCACCTGGTTCAGCCGCGCCGGCCGCCCCTTGAACGAGATCAAGGAAGTGGTCGAGGTCACCGGCAACACGATCACCTTCTCGACGCCGATCCACATCACCTACGGAGTGGACAAACAGGCGCAGCTGACCCGCTACACCGGCACGAACGTGCAGGTGCGCGGCGCCGGGATCGAAGACCTGGGCCTGGCCGGGGGCGGCGATGGCAGCATCCGCTTCGAGGCGGCGGCGTATTCGTGGGTCAAGAACGTCGACAACACGTTGTGGGTCGGCGAGGGCATCGGCATCAACCACTCGTTCCGGATCGAGATCCGCGACTCGTCGCTGCGCGACGGCGCGTGGCCGCAGCCGGGCGGTGGCGGCTACGCCATCAGCCTGGCCTGGGGTTCATCGGAGATCCTGATCGAGAACAACGTCGTGCTCAACGTCAACAAGGTGCTGGTGGCGCGGTCGAGCGGTGCGGGCTCGGTCGTCGGCTACAACTACATGGACAACGGCTACATCCTGAACGCGCCGGAGTGGATGGAGGTCGGGCTGAACGCCAGTCACATGGTCGGCAGCCACCACGTGCTCTTCGAGGGCAACGCGTCGTTCAACTACGACTCGGACAACACGCACGGCAACGCCATCGCCATGACCGTGTTCCGCAATCACCTGATTGGCCGCCGCCGTTCGCTCACCGGCATGGTCAACGCGCGCGGCGCCGGATTGATGGTGGGTTCGTGGTGGCACACCTTCATCGGCAACGTGATCGGCGAGGCCGGGCACATGGCCGGCTGGATCTACGAGGATCCGGGTGACGGCAGCCTCGGCCACACCACCAGCCGCTGGGGCGCAGGGCCGACGGTGTGGAAGCTCGGCTACGACCCGGGCCAATGGGATCAGCTGCCCGATCCGAAGGTGCGGGCGACGACGGTCCGCGACGGCAACTTCGACTACGTGAGCGGCCAGGTGCGGTGGGACCGCCCGGCCCAACCGCTGCCGGCGTCGCTCTACCTGACGGCCAAACCGGCCTTCTTCGGCGACCGCCGCTGGCCCTGGGTCGATCCGCTCGACGAGACCAAGGTGGGCGTGCTGCCGGCGCAGCAGCGGGCGGCGACGCTGCGGCCGGTGGGCCCGCCGCTGGCGCCGGGGGCGCTTCGTATTCAGCCCTGACGCGCGTCAGCCGGCCGACGACAGCGCGGGACGGGTCGCAAAGCGCGCCTTGAGCGACAGGAACGGCAGCTCGAACCCGTGATAGCTCGCGATCGCCACGGCGTATGACACGCCGACGCCGCTCGTCACCATCAGCACCGAGTTGAAAGTGTGCACGCGGGTCAGGGTGGAGAAGAACTCAGGCACGCCGTAGCGGTTCATCCCGTAGGCCACGATGCCGTGAAAGACGTAAAGGCCGTAGCTGTAGCGGCCGAGATGCTGGAGCCAGCCGAAGCGCAGCACCGCCTTCAGCAGGTTCAGGCCGTGATGATGCGCCGCGCTGTAGATGAGCGCGCCGAAGAACACCGCCAGCGCCGTGCCGCGCAGCGGCAGCACCAGCGCCTGGCCGGAATGCAGCGCGAAGTTCCAGATCGAGAGCGCCACCACCGCGCCGCCGGCCACACTAGCCATCTGCAGCGTCTGCCGCCGCGGCAGCCCGCCGCCGCGGCGCGCGGCGAGCGCGAACCAGGCGCCGGCGCACAACGCGTCGATCCGGCACGGCGTCAGCACGTCGGCGTAGAGCTGATCCGGCGCGGTCACGCTGAAGTAGATGCGCAGCGCCAATGCAGCTACGCCGAGCGCGACGCACGCGCGCATCGCCGGCACGATCGCCAAAGCCGCGATCAGGAACGGCCAGACGAGATAGAAGTGTTCCTCGATCGCGAGGGACCAGAAGTGGCTCAGATAGGGAATCGAGAAGGTCGTCTGCGGCGCCAGGTAGACGTTGGTGAGGTATGTCCACAGCCACGGCCACAGCGCCCGTACCTCCAGGAGCTGCGGGTCGAAGGCGCCGAGCGCCGCCGGCGGCACCAGCACCGTGAAGAGCAACAGCACGCCGAAGTAGAGCGGAAAGATGCGGAGTGAGCGGCGGGCGAAGAAGTTCACGAAGTAGCCCGGCCGACCCACGGCGTCCGACAGTATGCCGGTAATCAGGAACCCGGACAGCACGAAGAACAGATCGACGCCCCACAGCCCGTAGTTCGCCATCTTGATGGCGGCGCGCTCGACCAGATTGGTGGGGATGACCTGGTTGTTGACGAAGTGCAGAGCCATGACCATGGCGATGGCCACGCCACGCACGCCGTCCAGTTCAGGCACGTGCCGGCGCCGCAGCGCGGTCGCGACCGCCCCTGGTCCGTTCCCGGGACCGGTCACTGCCACGGGCGCCGACTCACCGCGCCGAGCGAGCGGCCGGATCGTGTCTCAGGCCGCTGCGACGGGCGGATCCCGGCACGGTGGTGGCCATGAGGGTGACCGGGGGAGACACGGCGGCCGCAGCGGCGGCGTCGTAGCGCAGCAGGCGTGACACCGGCACGGGATACTTTCCGCCCAGCGTGAGCAGCGTCGCGGTCAGAACTTTGAGGTCGAGCGGCAAGCTCATGTGCTGCACGTAGAGCAGATCGTATTCGATCCACTGATGGAAATCGCCGGCCTCGCGGTCGTGCCGGCACACCTGCCAGAGCCCGGTGATCCCCGGCCGCACCGACAATCGACCCTCACGCCAAGGCACGCAGATCTGGTTCTCGCGGAACGGCGAGGGGCGCGGCCCGACCAGGCTCATGTCGCCGAGCAAGACGTTGACGAGCTGCGGCAGCTCGTCGAGGTTGGCAGCGCGGAGGAAGCGGCCGAGAGGCGTCGCGCGCGGGTCGGAGTCCATCTTGAAGTGGGGTCCGTCGAGACGACCCTGCTTCAGATGACGCTGCAGGTCGCTGGCGCCGACTTGCATGGTGCGGAACTTCAGGCAGCCGAACAGGCGTCCGGCGACGCCCTCGCGGATGTCGCGGTAGAAGATCGACCCGCGCGAGGTGAGCCACACGAGCGCGCCGACCAGGATCAGCAGCGGCGAGAGCAGCAGCAGCGCCGTGGCGGAGATCGTCACGTCGAGCGCGCGCTTCACGAACGCGTAGAACCGGGACGGCGCGCGCCGCGCCGGCAGGGACGGCGACGGCGTGGCCGGAATGCCGTGCCGGGCGAGCTGCTCGAGAAACGAGGCCGGGCGAACGTTCGACGACAGCGGAGCCGGAACGCCTTGGTCAGCGGTGGAGGCCGCCGACCCGAACCAGACCCGGTCGCGCAAAACGCGTCCGGCCGGCACGACCGCCTCGGGCGCCACGCTCACGTGCGCCAGCACGGCGCCCGCCGAGACTCGCGCGCCGCGGCCGATGATGGCCGGGCCGACGATGGTGCACTGGGCCTCGATCTGGGCGCCGGCCTGCACCACGATCGGCCCGAGGAGTCGCGCCGACGGATCGATCACGTGGCCGTCGCCAACCAGCACGGTCGTGGACCGCTCGTCGCCGACGGCATCGCGTACAGCCTCGAGCACCGAACGCTCCATGGCAGCCAGCATGCCGGCGTCGTCCGACAGGTCGAACGCGCCGTCGGCGATGGCCACGTCGTGACTCGGCGCGCCGTCGGCCACGAGCCGCTCGCGCAGCTCGAGCAGCGAATCGGGCATCCGGGTCAACGGCAGCAGGCCGCTCGACACGGGCACGAGGCTCGCGGCGACACCGGCGATGAACGGCCAGGTGACGGGCCGGTAGTAGCGGTCGACGCTCCGCACTAATCCGTCTTCATCGACGGTGACGCATTCGCGGGTGCCGCCGACGTCGGACGCGAAGGCCACCAGGTGCAGCGACGTGTTCGGGCTGGCGGCGGCCTCGGCCAGCAGCGCCGGCAGTTGCCAGCCGCTCACCGGCAGACAGCG
>JBDTWC010000305.1:0-4551 GCA_040006875.1 Acidobacteriota bacterium
CGCTCGCGGCAACGCGTGCCACGCCCGCCACGGCACCGGCGACCCCGGCCGCGGCGTCGGCCACCGCGGCGACGACCACGACCAGGGCGATGGCCCCTGCGTCTCCTCAGCCGCCCGCATCGGCCGCCAGCGTGGCGGCTGCCGCTGACGCCGCGCTCCGCGCCGCCAGCGGCAGCCGCGTCGTGCGCGTGGGTGTAGCCTTGGCCAACGGCGGCGTGCGCATCGACACCGTGCCGATTGAAGAGTACGTGTCGCGCGTGATCTCGGGCGAAGGGCAGCCGCGCGCCGGCGCCGCCGCGCAAGAGGCGCTGGCGATCGTGATTCGCACCTTCGCGCTCGCCAATCAGCATCGACACCGCGCCGAGGGCTACGACCTGTGCGACAGCACCCACTGCCAGGTGATGCGGCCCGCATTGCCGCTCGCCCGCGCAGCGGCGCTCGCCACCGCCGGACGTGTGCTGCTCGACAAAGGTCAGCCCGCCTTCGTCTATTACTCGGCCAACTGCGGCGGTATTCCGGCGCTGGCATCCGAGGTCTGGCCAGGTGCGGTGGACTATCGGCCGGGCGACCCGCGCGACGACGCGTGCGAGGACGAGCCTGCGTGGACCAACCAGCTCACGGTTGCGCAGATCGAGCGGGTGTTGCGCGCTGCGGGCCTCGACGGCCGGCTGAAGAGCCTCGCCGTGGCCGAGCGCACGACTTCGAATCGCGCCGGGCGGCTGAAGGCCGAGGGCTTCACGCCCTCGACGCTGTCGGCCTACGAGTTCCGCATGGCGGTGGGGCGCACGCTGGGCTGGCAGTTGGTGCGCAGCACCGCGTTCGAACTCACGCGCACCGACCTCGGCTATCGCTTCCACGGCACGGGCTACGGGCACGGCGTGGGCTTGTGCGTGGTGGGCGCTGGACGGCGCGCCGCTCGCGGGGAATCGGCCACGCAGATCCTGCGCGCCTACTTCGGCGACCTCGCGGAGAGCACCGTTCCTGCTCCGACGACCGAGCTACGCGCCGCGCCGCCGCTCGCCGTGCCACCCAGGTTGGCAATCGCGGCGCCTCCGGTCGCGGCGCCAGCCGCGCCAACTTCCTCCGCCACTGACATCCGCCTGGTGTTGCCCCCGGAGCACGAGCGCGAGCGGATGTTCGTGACCGAACTGGCACGACGCGCGCGTTCTGACGTAGCCACGCGGGCCGGCGTGCCGGCGCCGGCGCCGATCGGGCTGACCTTTCATCCGAGCGTGGAGGCGTTTGGTCGCGCCACCGGGCAGCCGTGGTGGGTGGCCGCAGCCACGGTGGGCACTGACATCGACTTCACGCCGCTCGACGATCTGCGGCGGCGCGGCACGCTCGAGTCGACGCTCCGGCAGGAGGTGGCGCACGTCGTGCTCGACGGGTTACTGCGCACGCGTCCGGCCTGGGTCCGCGAGGGCGCGTCGCTGTTCTTCTCCGCGCCCGAGAGCCCCCCGGCTCCACCCGGCGCCCGCGTCTCGTGTCCCTCGGATGCGGAGCTGCTGCGTCCGGTGTCGGGCGGAGCCGAGCGCGAGGCCTTCTCGCGCGCCGATCGCTGCTTCCGTCGGCAGATTGCGCAGGGCCGCGGCTGGCGCGACGTGCGCTGACCGCCGCCGGCACCCTCGCCCGCAACGAGTGGGTCGCTAGCCGCCGGCCGCGAACGTGATGTCGACGCCCAGACGCCGCCCCTGGTCGAGCACTTCTTCGAGCTGCGCGCTGGCTTCGACCAGCACGGTGGCCGCCACCACCAACCGCAGCCCCAGGCCGGGCCGCCACCAGTTGAAGGGCTCGCGCGTGTGGCTCGCCGGCGCCACGGCTCGGGTCGTGGCCGGGCGGATGTGACAGACCGCGCCGCCGGCCGCAGACGCCGACACCGTGAGCGCCACGTCGGCGCCGTGCTCGCGGGCGAGCGCCGCCGCCACCGACACGACGGCGTCGACGAGCGACGCCTTCACCGCGGTCAGCTGCAGCGCGAGTTCGGCAGGGACGTCCACCGTGAGCGGCAGCGCCTGCGCCACGGCGGCGGCGCCCACGCCCTCGAGCACCGACGTCAAGCTGAGCGCTACGGGAGTCGCGTCGTCGCCCTGCCACGTGGCCAGCAGCCGGCTGGCGTGGTCGAGGACCTCGACCAGTTGAAGTTGCGCCCGTCGAGCGCCGGCCAGAGCCTGCATCTGCTCGGGACTCAGCCGATCGGCAGCGCGATCGATGAGGATGAGATAGCCGCCGATGACACCCGCCGGTGCTCGCAGTTCGTGACCGAGAAGAGACAGCAGGGGAGCCGCCGCGCGCATCGCCATGGGCGAACGGTACTATGCCGCGGGCCTGCCACGACGGCGATCCGGAATATTCGGGCCCGGTCGCGGGTTGAATGTTGCAGGGTATGATCGAGGCCCGTCGTCAACCGAAGGACCCTTCACCATGTTGATCAAGCAGACGCCCGACCTCCGCGAGTCCGACGTGACCCCCCGCGAGCTGTATCTCCGGCGGCGTGAGTTCATCGGCACGGCCGGCCTGGCCGCCGCAGCTCTGGCCACCGGCGCCCTCGGCACCGACCGCGCCGAGGCACAGAATCCAGCGGCGCAGAAGCTGACCAATCTGAAGAAGAGCGCGTTCGATACCGACGAGAAGATGAACTCGTACCGCGACGTAACCACCTATAACAACTTCTACGAGTTCGGCCTCGACAAGGGCGACCCGGCTCGAAATGCCCACTCGCTCAAGCCCAAGCCGTGGTCGATCAAGGTCGACGGCGAGTGCGCCAAGCCGGGCACCTACAACCTGGAAGACATCCTCAAGTGGTTTCCGCTCGAGGAACGCATCTACCGCATGCGCTGCGTGGAAGCCTGGTCGATGGTGATTCCGTGGGCCGGCTTCCCGCTGGCCGACTTCGTGAAGCGCATGGAGCCGACGTCGAAGGCGAAGTACATCGAGTTCCGTACGCTGGTTGACTTCACGCAGATGCCCGGCCAGACCGAGCCCAACCTGCAGTGGCCGTACCGCGAAGGCCTGCGTCTCGACGAGGCACGGCACCCGCTGGCGCTGCTCGCCGTGGGCCTCTACGGCGAGGTGCTGCCGAATCAGAACGGCGCGCCGATCCGCCTGGTCGTGCCGTGGAAGTACGGCTTCAAGGGCATCAAGTCGATCGTGTCGGTGAAGTTCGTGGAGAAGGAGCCGCTGAACACCTGGCAGCAGACGCGCGCCGAGGAGTACGGCTTCTACGCCAACGTGAACCCCGAGGTCGATCATCCGCGCTGGACGCAGAAGTCGGAACGCCGTATCGGCGAGTTCTTCCGCCGCAAGACCCTGCCGTTCAACGGCTACGGCGATCAGGTCGCCTCGCTCTACTCGGGCATGGACCTGAAGCGCAACTACTGAGGTGACGCAGACGCAATTGGTCCGGAGGGTCGTGAAGCCGCTGGCTTTCGCGGCCGCGCTCGAACCGGCCTGCTGGCTGCTCTACAACGCGTTATGGGGCGACCTGGGCGTGAACCCGGTCGAGACGATCACCAACCACACCGGCATCTGGTGTCTGCGGTTCATCGTCATCACCTTGGCGCTCTCGCCGCTGCGCTGGCTGACCGGGCTCAATCCGCTCGCGCTCTTCCGCCGCATGGCGGGACTGTTCGCGTTCTTCTACGGCACGCTGCACTTCATGACCTACTTCGTACTCGACCACTCGATGGTGTTCGACGGCGTGTGGGAAGACGTGGTGAAGCGGCCCTACATCACGGCAGGGTTCACCGCGTTTGTGCTGATGATCCCGCTGGCGTTGACCTCCACGCAGGGCTGGATCCGCCGCCTGGGCGGCAAGAAGTGGAATCTGCTGCACCGTCTGGTCTACGTCACCGGCCTGGCCGCGTGTCTCCACTACTTCTGGAAGGTGAAGCTCGACACCACGACCCCGATCTACTACTTCGCGATCGTGAGCGTGCTCCTGGCGGCGCGGGTGTGGAAATCGGCGAGCAAGCGGGCGGCGGCCAACGCCACGGCGGCCGCGCGTTTGCCGCGGCAGGCCTGACGACGACGGCGGCTACGCCGTGAACAGGCGTCGGGCCAGCGCCATCGTGTTGTAGACGCCCCAGGCGAGCGGCACCAGCACGAACGTCCACGCCATCGCCACGGCCAGCCACTGGCCGCTGGCCGCCCCCGAAGCCGCGGTGGCGGCGGGCGGCACGCTCGCGGGTGCGGGTCGAGTCGCCGCCCGGGCCGCGGACTGCTCGAACATCCGCTCGGTCACCGGCCTCACGGCCAGATTGCACAGCAATCCCACTACCAGGAAGCCCGCCAGGATGTACATCGTGATCTCGTAGGCCTGTGCCGCCGGCACGCCGCGCGCGATCTGCGCTTCGCGGATGTAATTCACGAGCACCGGTCCGAGGATGCCGGCCGTGGACCACGCCGTGAGCAGGCGGCCATGAATGGCGCTGACGTGGCCGATGCCGAACAGGTCGGCGAGATACGCCGGGAGAGTGGCGAAGCCGCCGCCGTACATCGTGATGATGATCGAGAAGAGAGTCACGAAGAGCACGAGACTGCCGTGCGCGCCCG
>JBDTWC010000306.1:0-4549 GCA_040006875.1 Acidobacteriota bacterium
GTTTTAAATGGAAATCACAGCGGTCAGTGGATCACTTCTGGATGGAAATCAACAGTCGAACGCCATCGAACGCGAGTTCTACGACTTCTACCGCACCCCTCGGGGCGAGTACACGCCTGCGGGCCAGTCGCCGCTGCTGACCACTCACCCGACGCTGAGCAGCAACACCCGGTTCATGAACTTCTATCCGTTCAATGACATCGAGACGATCTCGCCGCGTCCGATGCTGTTCATCAGCGGAACCGAAGCGCACTCGCGCGAGTTCAGCGAGGACGCGTTCAGGCGTGCCGCCGAACCCAAGGAGCTGCACTGGATACCCGGCGCCGGCCACGTCGATCTCTACGACCGCGTCAACCTGATTCCGTGGGCCAAGCTCACGGCGTTCTTCAACAAGAACCTCGCGAAGAGCGCGGCGGCGGCCTGACCATGCGCGCCACCATCATGTATGCGGCCGGCGACGTTCGGGTCGAGAACGTTGCCGACGCCACCCTCGTCGAGCCCACCGACGCCATCGTGCGCGTCACGCGCGCCTGCGTCTGCGGCAGCGACCTGTGGCCCTATCGCCTGATGGAGCGCGGCGAGGCGGCTCAGAGCATGGGCCACGAGGCGATCGGCATCGTCGAAGCGGTCGGCAACGGCGTCAGGAAGATCAAGCCGGGCGACTTCGTCATCATGCCGTTCGCCTACTCGGACGGCAGTTGCCCGTTCTGCCATGAGGGCCTGCACACGGCCTGCGTCCAAGGCGGATTTCTCGGCTTCGCCGGCCTGAACGGCGCGCAGGCGGAAGCCCTTCGGGTTCCACAGGCGGACGGCACGCTCTACACGGTCGCAGGCGGGGGCGACGAGGCGTTGATGGCCTCGCTGCTCAGCCTCTCGGACGTCATGGGAACGGGGCACCATGCGGCCCGCATGTCGCGGGTGGCGCCTGGCAAGAAAGTCGCCGTGGTCGGCGACGGTGCCGTGGGCTTGTGTGGCGTGATCGCCGCCAAAAGGCTTGGCGCCGAGCAGATCATCCTCATCGGGCGCCATCCAGACCGGGTGGCCCTCGGCCGCGATTTCGGAGCGACGGACGTCGTGACCGAGCGCGGTGAGGAAGCGGTTCAGCGGGTCCTGGCCTTGTCGGGCGGCCATGGCGTTCACTCCGTGCTGGAGTGCGTCGGCAGCGAACAGGCCGTGCTCGATGCAGTCGCGATCGCGCGCCCGGGTGGAGCGATCGGTCGCGTCGGCGTCCCGCACTACGCCGGGATCCCGGCCGGCCCGACGTTCTTCAAGAACGTCAGCGTCGCTGGGGGACCTGCGCCGGTCAGGGCCTACATCGCGGAGCTCCTGCCGGACGTCCTCGAAGGGCGCATCCAGCCTGGCCGCGTGTTCGACCGTGTGATCGGCCTCGAGCACGCGCCTGAGGGCTATCGCGCGATGGACGCGCGCGAGGCGCTCAAAGTGATGATCGCGCCCTCATGAATGCCTCTCGCCCCTCAGGAAATTCCATGAACAACAAGACATCCATCGCCGGCGCGTGCATCGCCCTCTCCAGCTTCCTGTGCATGGTCGCCTCCGGCGCGGCCGATGCGCAGACGAACGCGCCGGCAGCGGCGCAAGAGATCGTTCGCGCAGGATCACAGGCCTCGTTGCCGGGACCTGCCGAGTACTTCACCGGACGGGTGCGCGTCGATCCTGTCTGGGCCGCCAATGCCGAAATCAATTCCACCGGCGGGCTCGTGACGTTCGAGCCCGGCGCGCGCACGGCGTGGCACACGCATCCGAGGGGACAGCGCCTTGTCGTGATGTCGGGAGTCGGACTGACGCAGGAATGGGGCAAGCCCGCACAGGTCCTGCGACCCGGTGACGTCGTGTGGTGCCCGCCGGGCGTCAAGCACTGGCATGGCGCAGGTCCGACGACGGGGATGACGCACCTGCACGTGACCGGCACCGAGCCGGACGGAAGAAACGTGAACTGGATGGAGAAGGTGAGCGATGAACAGTACAACGCACGGTAAGCGGGCCAGGCCCTTCGCGTGGGCGTTGATTGCGACGATCGCCCTTGGCCTTGGCCATTCGCTCGCCATCGGTGCGGGCGAAGATGAGAGGACCCAGGCTTCCGCCGAGGCCCTTTCCACGAAGCAGCAAAGCATTGCTCCGATAGCCGCTGCAATGGCCGTGGGCGACATGTCTCGGCTCGGCGTTGCCCTGAACCGCGGCCTCGATGCCGGGCTTACGGTGAGCGATGAAAAGGAGATCCTGGTCCAGCTCTATGCGTACACCGGCTTCCCGCGCAGCCTGAACGCGCTCGGCGAACTGATGAAGGTGGTCGAGGCGCGCAAGCAACGCGGCATCGTCGATCCCGCGGGGCGCGAGCCCAGCCCCATTCCCACAGGCAGCGAGATGCTGGCGCTCGGGACAGCCAATCAGACGAAGCTCCTGGGTGGGCCGGTCCGTGGACCGCTCTTCGAATTCGCCCCGGCGATCGACGACTTCCTGAAGCGGCACCTGTTCGGCGACATCTTCGCGCGCGACAACTTCGACTGGCGAAGCCGCGAGCTCGCGACCGTCGCAGCATTGGCTGCGATGCCGGGCGTCGAGTCGCAGTTGCTGTCGCACATTGCGGTCAGCATGAACGTCGGCTTGACCGCTCCGCAGCTGCGTCAGGTGGCCGACGTGCTCGCTGAAGCCGACCAGGCCGAAGCGGCCCGACGTACCCGGGCTGCACTCGAGAGATACCTTGCCGGCCCCGCGAGACGATGAACACGCCTGACATCTTCCAGCGCGAGCTGGCAGGCGAGGTGATCTCGCTGAACGATCCGGAGTACCCGAAGATCGCCGCGCTGATCACCGAGGCCCAGCGCGTCATTGCCGAAATCAATACAGGCTACCGCGATGCGGCCGAGGTGCGGGCCCTGTTCAGCCGTCTGACGGGCACCACCGTGGATCCGTCGTTCTGGCTGTTGCCGCCCTTCTACACCGACTTCGGCAAGAACATCCGCGTCGGCAGGAACGTGTTCATCAACCACGCCTGCGAGTTCATGGACCGCGGTGGCATCACGATCGGTGACGATGTGCTGATCGGCCCGAAGGTGAACCTCGTCACCATCAACCATCCGCTGGATCCCGCCACGCGCCGCTCCACCTACTGCGCCCCCATCGTCATCAAGAAGGGCGCCTGGCTCGGGGCAGGGGCATCGGTGATGCCCGGCGTCACCATCGGCGAGAACGCGGTGGTGGCGGCAAACGCCGTGGTGACGACCGACGTGCCCGACAACGCCGTCGTCGGCGGAATGCCTGCACGTCTCATCAAGCGCATCGAGCCGGTGCTGACGACATGAGATTCAAGCGCCCCGGCTCCCCTATCGACCTGAGACGTTGCGTTCGACCAGCCGCTGCCGCGCTCGTCCTGGCGTTATCCGGGGCCGTCGCTGCCGCCGAGGACGGCCCAGCGGGGAGCACACGCCCGCGCACCGGCGCCTTGCAGGAGCACCCTCACATGTGGATGACCGTCGGCACTCAACGCTTTGCCGTGACGCTCGAAGACAGCCCCACCGCACGCGCCTTCGTCCAGTTGCTGCCCGCCACGTTCGAGATGGCGGACCTGAACGGGAACGAGAAGCACGTCTCCCTGCCGCGCAGCCTGCCCACCGACCCCGTGCGGCCCGGCACGATCCGGGCCGGCGATGTGCTGCTGTACGGCAACGACACGCTGGTCGTGTTCTACGAAACGTTCCGCTCCAGCTACAGCTACACGCGGATCGGGCGCATCGAACAGAGTTCCGGCTTGGCCGCGGCGCTGGGTCCGCTCACCCAGCGGTTGACCTTCACGGCGCCATGAGAGTCGGCGGCCAGCGAGTTCATGCATCAGGGTCGCTGGTCACTGGTGCAGCGGCATCCTGTTTGCCGGTCGATGGATTGCTCGCTGAGTGACGCACCGACCGTCGATTGGCCGCGGCTTGGACCAGGCTTGCAAAGTCGAAACGGAGTATGAAATGAGGAACGGACCCGCGGACTTGCCGCTCACACGCCGTGAGTTGCTCATGGCGGGAGCGGCCTCTGCGGCGACCGCGGCTGCTCCCGACGCCATGGCGCAGCCGGCAGGAAGCCCCGTGTCGATGGCCAAGGTCTCCCTCGACGTCAATGGCCGCGTCCATTCGCTCGAGCTCGATACGCGCACGACGCTGCTCGACGCCCTTCGCGAGCAGCTGCACCTCACCGGCAGCAAGAAGGGCTGCGATCAGGGCCAGTGCGGCGCCTGCACGGTCATCGTCGACGGCCGACGCGTCACGTCGTGCCTGACGCTGGCGGTGATGCAGCAGGGGCACAAGATCACGACCATCGAGGGCCTGGGAACGCCCGACAAGCTTCATCCCATGCAGGCTGCGTTCGTCAAGCACGACGGCTTCCAGTGCGGTTTCTGCACGCCCGGACAGATCTGCTCGGCCGTCGCCATGCTCGAGGAGGTCAAGGCGGGCATCCCGAGCCATGTCACCGTCAACCTGACGCAGCGCCCGCAGTCCTCGGACGCCGAGTTTCGCGAACGCATGAGCGGGACCATCTGCCGCTG
>JBDTWC010000307.1:0-4527 GCA_040006875.1 Acidobacteriota bacterium
GATACCGGTCGAACCTTGCGGACCCATCGGACCGATCGGACCTGCGGGGCCAGGTGCACCCGCGCCCGTTAGGCCGTCGAGCGTGCGGCGCGTCAGGGTGCCCGCGAGAGTCAACCCGCTGGCGACTTCGGCCGGTCCCGCCACCAGTGCGGCCGACGACGCTATGCCCGAGACCACCCCGGACAGACCCGCCACGGCCGAACCTTCGCCGATGTGCAGCAGCGTGCCGTCGAATCGATACGGCAGGCTTGTCTGATACACCCAGGAGGCCGCGCCGGCCCCGCTCGTGACCGAGACGCTGATCGCCACGACACCGACCGCGTTCACGGCGCAGGTCGCGGGCGGAGTGAAGACGAGCGTACCTCCGAGTTGCCCCGGCACTCCGTTGTCAGACCCGGACGCGGCCAGGACGTACTCGCCGGTCATGGCGCAGGTGGTCAGTTGTGCGAAGGCCGTGTTCGCCAGCAACAACGGCGCGGCCAGGGCCACCGCCACGAACACGGAGCGAGAGGTGATGATCATGACTGAAGGACCGAGAAGAGGGCGCGTGATTGCGCCGTCGATGGCCCGGCCGTCAAGGCGCGGGCTGTGTGCCCATCGCCTCCGGCAGGAAGACCGGAACGGTCGTGTCGGCGCCGATCGTGCTCGTTCCTAGAATGACCGGCGCGTTTATCTGAGCGCTGTTCAATTCAGAACACTGGCTACGAGAGCTTCCTGAGCGCCGAAGCCTGGTGCATCGCGACATGATCTGTCGTGTTGCTCGCGATCTCGTACTGGGGCTCATCCTTGCTGGCGACCGCAGGGCTAGCGGACGGCAGAATCGCAGGGTAGGTCACGGTCGTTCCCTGCACGTGAGCCCAGGGCGTGAGCGTGTGACGTCGCGTCCTGACCGCGGTGGCGATGTCGAATACCGCGACCCCTCTGACCAGGAGCGCGTCGGCAATCAGTGAACGATGGCAGCGCCACGGTACGGCCTCCGCGCACATCAGCACGACGCGTTCGTGGGCCGCCAGTGCCAGGCACTGTTCCAGACTCTCTTCGAACGCCGGCGTCTGCATGTAGTCGGCATAGCCTCGGAAGCTGGCATTGCGCCACGCGGTGTTCGTGGAGTCGCGTCGCGCGTGCCTCAAACCACCCAGTCCAGGCAGGTATCGATAGTGAATTCGCGAGCGATGCAGAGCCGGAGACAATTCGGCGCGGTTGAACTGGGGATTGTGACGAGACCGCGGAATCGTGCGCACGTCGATGACGCGTTGCACACCGTGCGCTTTCAGCCGGCGAATGAACTCCGCGATCGGGAGGGTGGAATGCCCAATCGTGAAGACGACCAGCGCGCACTCATCTTGAAGCATCCATGCGGCTCGATCGACCGGCGCGAGTTTCACGTCGGAAGCCATGTCGTCAATCTAGATCGCTCCGCCGGGATGGCATGTTCAGTGCGGACCTGTCTCGCGCATGCTCAGGTTCTCGTCGCGGCATCCTGGTGGCGGACACGCGTGGCCCGTCGATGGCTATGTGATCTACGGCTTCGCCGGTCCGCCCGTGCGCACCGGCGAAGCCGTGGTGACCATCGGTATTCCCGCGCCCGACTGACGCTGGCTGCGTTCAAGGGGCCACTTTCGGCGGCGCGTCGACTTTCGTCATCTGCTTTCCGCAGCAGATCTCCGAGTGCGGCATCCCCTCCGCACAGGGGCAGGCCTTCTCGTAGACCAGCGTCGCACCGCACGACTCACATGTGTATCTGGCACCAGCGGCTCGTGGCATGTCGTCCTCCTCTCAGAACTTCCACTTGGCGTTTACGAAGATGTTACGTCCCGGTTCGGCCACCCGCACACCTGAGCGGAAGGGATCGCGCTGGAACGACAGGTGCTTGACGAAGTAGCTGTCCAGCAGATTGGCCACGCCCTCGACCTCCGCGAAGAGGCGCCCGTCGTCGACGCGCGCCCGTAGTCTGGCGCGCAGCGGCGGCGTCTCGGCGAGGTTCTCAGCGGTCACGCCGAGTGCCGCCCGAGGCGTCATCGTACCGCGCTGCACGTAGGATATGTCGCTCGACAGCGACACGTGCCGCCTCACCGTGACCGAGGCGCTGCCTTCGAGCCCACGCTGCGTGGGATTGAGCAGAAACCATGCCAGCGGCGTCGTCAGGATCCCGTGATTGGCTGCCACCGGACGTTGCGCCGGGACGAGTGAGTGGGGAATTTACCGGGTTCACCTGCTGGGATTATCCGCGGTCAACCAATGCTGTCGTCAAGCCGGACTGCGGAGCCAAAAAGCTCGAGCCGGCGAACTCCGAACTGACGGCACAGGGCCATCAAGGCGGCCGCATGACCTGTGGCGGGGATCGGCAGGCCCTCGCAGGCGCGACGCAACACGAGCTTCGTGCCGCGCGTAGCGAGCACCGCTGAGTGTGTCCCGGTGCGACCACGTGTCGCCGCGCTGATTGGTGTACGCTCACACCCGAGTGCCGTTCTGCCGGCACTGCGCCATGGCCGAACCGGATCGCATTCTCACCCCCCGACAGGACGAACTCGTGCGCGGCGTACGCGGCGCGCTCGGCGATCTGCGCGCGGCGCTGGCGCGCGTGAGTGCCGAGCAACAGGATGAGGAGACGCTGCGGGCCGCGTTCGAGCAGCTCGACGACCTCTTCCTGCTGGTCGTTGTGGGGGAGTTCAATGCCGGGAAGAGCGCACTGATCAACGCACTAGTCGGGTCGCGCGTCGTGACGGAAGGCGTGACGCCGACGACCACGCACGTGCAGGTGCTGCGGCACACCTCGCAGGCTGACAGCGGCGGCATCCTGCCCGACGTGCGGTCGGTCGTGGCGGACGCCCCAATCCTGCTCGACATGCACGTCGTGGACACTCCGGGCACCAATGCGATCGTGCGCGAGCATGAGGTGATCACTCGCCGCTTCATCCCGCGCGCCGATTTGATTCTGTTTGTGGCGTCCGCGGATCGACCGCTCACCGAGAGTGAGCGCCAGTTCCTGCAGCAGATTCGGGAGTGGGGCAAGAAGATCGTCATGGTCGTGAACAAGGCCGACCTGATGGCGACGCCCGAGGACCTCGACACCGTCTGCACCTTCGTCCGCGACAACGTCCGTGCCCTGCTCGGCTTTGTCCCCGAGCTGTTTGCGGTCTCGACCCGTCAGGCCCTGGCGGCGAAGACGAGCGGCGACGCGCAGGCCCTGGCCGCCTCTCGGTTTCCCGCGCTCGAGGCCTACATCCTGACGACGCTGAATGCCGAGGAACGGTTCCGGCTGAAGCTGATGAACCCGCTCGGAGTGGGCCGGCGCCTGGCCGGCCAGTATCGAACGCTGGTCGCCGACCGGCTGGACGTGCTGCGTGCCGACACCGCCACGGTTGTCGAGATTCGCGCCGGTCTCGACGGCTTTCGGCTCGAGATGACGCGGGGCTTCCAGCTGCGCCTGGCGGAGGTGGACAACCTGCTGCACCAGTTCGAGCAGCGGGGCGACGCGTTCTTCGACGACACGGTGCGCGTGGGCCGTCTTTTCGACCTGATGAACAAGAGCCGCATTCAGCTGGAGTTCGAGCGCCAGGTGATCGGCGACCTTCCGGCGCAGATCGAGGGCCGGGTCGAGGCGTTCATCGACTGGATGGTGGCGAGCGACTTGCGGCAATGGTCCGAGGTTCGCGATCGACTCGGCCGCCGGCGCACCGAGCAGGCCGAGCGTGTTGTGGGCCGGCTGGCGGGCGGGTTCGAGTACGACCGTTCACGGTTGCTGGAAACGGTCGGCAAGTCGGCTCAGCAGACGCTCGATGCCCACGACCAGCGCGCCGAGGCGGCGAGAATGGCGCAGTCAGTGCAGACGGCGGTCGCCAATGCGGCGCTCTTGCAGGTGGGCGCCGTGGGCCTGGGGACGGCGGTGTCGCTCATCGCCACGACGACCGCGGCCGACGTGACCGGACTGCTCGCCGCCGGGGTGCTGGCCACGGTGGGCTTCATCGTGATTCCGTACCGGCGGAAGACCGCTCGGAAGGAGCTTCACGCCCGGCTGGCCACGCTCAGGGAACAACTGATGCGCGCGCTCTCCACGCAGTTCCAGCGCGAACTCGACCGCAGTATCCAGCGCGTGGAAGACGGGATCGCTCCCTACGTGGAGTTCGTGGAGGGCGAGCGCAGCGCGCTGACGGCACGGCACACGGAGCTGACCGATTGCGACTCGCGCTTCGAGCAGCTGGCCACAGACGTGGCGCACGCGTGACGCCGAAGCGCTCAGCGACCGCGTGATGCGCCCCGGCTGCGCGCTGCTGCCCGCCCGCAGACGTGCGTCGGGACGGCGCGCTTACGACCCGGGTGCGAAGGTGGCCCGATCGAAGTGGCGGACGGCATCGACCTCGCGCCTTAGTTCGGCGCGGAAGTCGGGATGGGCGATGCCGATGAGCAGCGCGGCCCGCTGTCGCAGATTCTTGCCCCACAGGTTCACCGCGCCGTACTCGGTGACGACCCAACGCACGTGGCCGCGCGTCGTGACCACGCCGGCGCCCGGCTTCAACGCGGCCGTGA
>JBDTWC010000308.1:0-4519 GCA_040006875.1 Acidobacteriota bacterium
GTCACGCGCGTGCCGCCACCGGGCGCGCTCGCGACCGCGAAGACACCTCCGTGCTCGTCGATCACCCGCTTGGCGATGGGCAGGCCCAGGCCAGTGCCGCGCGTCCTGGTGGTGAAGAATGGCTCGAGGCACCGGGCCACGACCTCGGCCGGCATGCCCGGCCCCTCGTCGGTCACGCTCAGGGCGTAGCGGTGGTGGCCGCGCGCGCCGCGGATGTGCACCACACCCGTGTCCTTCATGGCCTGAGCCGCATTGGTCATGAGGTTCAACAGCGCCCGGCCCATCTGCGCCGGGTCGATCCACAGCTCCGCGTCGTCGCCGCTCACGTCGAATCGCATCGAGCCGCCGCCCCGCTCATTGGCCACCAGCGCCACCGTGTCACGGACCAGCCCGAGCATGCTGACGCGGCGGAACACGGGTGGCGCTGGCCGCGCGTAGACGAGCAGGTCGCTCACGAGCTGGTCGAGCGAATCGACCCGCACGAGCAGGTCGCCGAGCACCTTGCGGTCGGGCGAATCCGCCGCGAAGCGGGTCTGAATCACCTCGACCACGCCGCGAATGGCCGCCAGCGGATTGCGCACTTCGTGCGCCACGACCGACGCCAGTTCGCCGATCCGCGCCAGCGTCTGCCGTTCCTGCACCAGCCGCTCGAGCCGCTTGGTGTTGGTCAGATCGCGGATGATGCCGGTGAACTTGCGGGCGCCGTTGACTCGGGTTTCGCCCACGGCCAGGTAGAGCGGGAACTCGCTGCCGTCCTTGCGGCGGCCACCTACCTCGCGGCCGATGCCGATCACCTTGCGCTCCCCCGTCGACAGGTAGTGGGCCAGGTAGCCGTCGTGGTGCGTCGAGTCATGCGCCGGCATCAGCATGCGCACGTTCTGGCCGACCACTTCGGCCGCCTCGTATCCGAACATGCTCAGCGCCGTCGCGTTGGTCCAGTCGACGCGCCCGTCCTGGTCGATCACGATCACGCCGTCGACGATGGTCTCGACCACGGCGCGATGCAGCGCCTGCATCTCGACCAACGAGCCCTCGGCCATGGCCAGGCGCTTGGCCTGGACCGACACCCGCCAGGCCAGCTCGTTGCGCGACTGCATCAGCGCGGCCTGGTCCTGCTGGCGGGCCGTGATGTCGCGACCTTCGGCCACCAGATAGGCCACCGGCGTGGCCCCGACCCGCACCGGCCGGATCGTGAAGTCGACCAGCGCCTGGCGTCCGTCAACCGACACGTGCGTGGCCTCGAAGCCCACCACCTGGCCGCTGGCGGCGGTCACGATGGCAGCGCGCAGCCGTTCGCGCTGGACCGCGTCGTGCGCCCACCACGACGTGTCAGAGAAGGGTTGGTCGACGACTTGTGCCTTCGCCAGCGCGACAAACTCCAGCGCCGACTGATTCACTTCGAGCACCCGGCCCCCAGGTGTGAGTAGGGCGATGAACGCGAACGCGCCGTCGACCATGGCTGCGACGCGTTCTTCCTTCACGCGCAGGGCAGCGAGCGCTTGGTCGGCCACCGCCCGCGCGTCGGCTTCGGCCTGCTGCAGGCGGTAGCGCTCGACCAGGAGCGCGAACCGCGACGACACCAGATCGACCACCGTGCGGTCAGCGGCGGCAAAAGCCTCGCCCGTGACGCGCCCCACTTCAAGCACCCCCACGACGCAGTCGCGCACGGCGAGACGAACCACGAGCGTGTCGACCAGCGCCGCGCCGACCAGCGTAGGCAGCACCGGCGTCGAGCCTGGCACGACCCGACCGACGGTGCCGGCCGGGCAGCCCACGGCGGTGTGCACCACGGACTCGGGCCGATCGCTCAGCACGAGCAGACCGTGTGACGCCGCGACCAGAGCACACAGGCGCGTCAGCAGGGCCTCGCATAGTTGGTCATCCGAAGCGGCGGACACGGCGCCCGAGCCGATGCCGACGGCGGCGGCGAAGCGAACGGCGTCGAGATCAACGGCGTGCTGCATCATGGCGAATACCGTCAGTGTAGCGTGCGACCTCGTGAACGACAGGCGCCGCATATACTACCGGGATGGCGCCCGCCACCGTTCTGGTCGTCGACGACGAGCACCTGATTCGCTGGACCTTGAAGCAGCAGCTGACCGCCCATGGCTTCGAGGTGCTCGAGGCCGGGTCTGGCAGCGAGGCTCTCGCCATGTTCGGCGAAGCCGTCGACCTCGTGCTGCTGGATTTCCGACTGCCCGACACCGATGGGCTCACGGTCCTGCGCCAGCTGAAGGAACTGCAGCCCACGGTGCCCGTGATCCTGCTCACCGCGTTTGCGTCGATCCAGTCGGCGGTCGAGGCCATCAAGCAGGGCGCCTACGACTACGCCAAGAAGCCATTCGACTTCGAGGACCTGCTGCTCACCATCGGCAAGGCACTTGAAACCGGCCAGTTGCGACGCGAGGTCAAGGCCCTGCGGGCGCGCGACAGCGAGCCGCACGCGTTCGATCGCGTGATTGGCCAGTCGTCCGCGCTCATGGCCGTGAAGGCGGTCATGGCCAGGGTGGCGGCGAGCCCGGCGTCGACCGTGCTGCTGCAGGGCGAGACTGGCACCGGCAAGGATCTGGCGGCCAAAGCCATCCACTACAACAGCGACCGTGCCGGCAAAGCGTTCGTGAACATCACCTGCTCCGCCCTGCCTGAGCATCTGCTGGAGAGCGAGCTGTTCGGCCATGAACGCGGCGCCTTCACCGACGCGCGCCAGCAGAAACGCGGCCTGTTCGAGACGGCGGCCGGCGGCACCATCTTCCTCGACGAAATCGGCGAGATGAGCCCCACCTTGCAGGCCAAGCTGCTGCGCTTCCTCGAAGAGAAGACGTTCAAGCGGGTGGGCGGTCTGAGCGATCTGAAGGTGGACGTGCGGGTCATCGCCGCCACGCACCGCAACCTCGCCCAGTGCGTGCGCGAGGGCAAGTTCCGCGAGGACCTGTACTACCGCCTGGGCGTGATGCCGATTACGCTGCCGGCCCTGCGCGAGCGGACTGGCGATGTCGCCGTGCTGGCCGCGCACTTCGTGGGCCTCTTCAACCGCGAGTTCAAGAAGACCGTCAAGGGCATCACCGCCGAGGCCTTGCGCACGCTCGAGTCCTATGCCTGGCCCGGCAACGTGCGCGAGCTGCGGAACGCCGTGGAACGGGCGATGCTGCTTGCCGACGGCGACCAGCTGGGCTCTGAGCACTTCTCGATGCTGCCCGCCACGACGCCGGTTACGCCGGGCTTCTCGCTGCCGCCCGACGGCGTCAACCTCGAAACGCTCGAGCGCGGCCTGCTCGTGCAGGCGTTGCAGCGGGCCCAGGGGAATCAGACGCAGGCGGCGCAGCTGCTGGGCATGAACCGCGACCAGATTCGCTACCGGCTCGAGAAGTTCGGGCTCGACAAACTCGGCCGCCCCACGGCCGACGAGAAGCCGGCCTAGGCCCTTCGGCGGCTCGAAATTCTTCTCGCCGCCCGGGAACAACTGCCCATCCGCGGGCCCTCTCCGCTCCCGCCGTTGAAATACTTCATGTTTCGTCGCGGGCGCCGGCGGCATGGACGTTGCTCTATGTGATGCCGGCGGTATATGTGGCGAACGTGATCGTCGCTGACGACGAGACCCTGCTGCGGTGGGCCCTGGTGCAACGGCTGGTGCGCGATGGTCACCACGTGACCGAAGCGGTCGATGGCGCGGCGGCGCTGCAGGCGCTGGCCACCGTGGGACCACCAACGGTGATCCTGCTCGACGTGAAGCTGCCCGACATGACCGGTCTGGCGGTGCTCGAAGAGATCCGGCGCTGGCGCCCGGACGTCGCCGTGGTGATGATGACCGCCTACTGGGCCAGCGACGCCCTGGAGCACGCTCGCCGTCTCGGCGTGCGCGACTTGCTGGCCAAACCGCTTGATTTGGAACGCGTCGCCGCAGTCGTGGCCGCGGCCAGGGAGATCGGCTCATGTTGACACCCACTCGCGTCCTGTGCCCGACCGACTTCTCGGACGTCTCGACCCTGGCCGAAGCCTACGCAACGGCCCTCGCGAGCTACTACGACGCCGGGCTGCATCTGCTGCACGTCGACCCGCCCACGCCGATCCTGGCGCCCTACGGCGAAGTCCCGGTGGATATCCGGCTGTTCGAGCAGCAGCGCGAGCAAGCCGAGGCGGACCTGACGACGGCCCGCGAACGCGCGCGCGCCGCGGGCGTGGCTGCCGACGCGGCGGTGCGCGGGGGCCATCCCGCCCGCGAGATCCTGGCGGTGGCCAACGAGCTGCAGGTCGACCTGATCGTCATCGGCACGCACGGCCGCGGCGGCGTCGAGCACCTGCTGCTCGGCTCTGTCGCCGAGAAGGTGATGCGCAAGGCCCAGTGCCCGGTGATGGTCGTCCCGGCGGGCGCCTCCGCCCCCACCGAGGTGCCGTTCAAGCGGATCCTCTGTCCCGTGGATGGTTCGGCCTCCTCGACGGATGCCGTGGCCTACGCCGTGTCGCTGGCGCGCGAGACGGACGGCCGCCTCGTGCTGCTGTCCGTGGTCGAGCCGCTGCCGGT
>JBDTWC010000309.1:0-4508 GCA_040006875.1 Acidobacteriota bacterium
TCCCGGCTGGGTGCCGTCGCCCGGCAACCGGCGCTTCGCGCGCGCCCTCGGCGACGTCGATGGCGTGGTGGCGCGCATCATCGCCGAGCATCGTCGCGGGGCGAGCGACCGGCCCGACGTGCTGACCCTGCTCATGGACGCGCGCGATGCCGACAGTGGGGCCGCGTTCACCGATGCGGAGCTGCGCAACGAAGTCGTCACGATGCTGCTGGCCGGCCACGAAACGACGGCCAGCGCGCTGTCGTGGACGCTGGCGCTGCTGGCCAGTCATCCCGAGGCCGCCACGCGCGTGCGCGCCGAGGTCGACGCGGTGCTCGGCCGGCGCGCGCCGACCCTCGACGACCTGGCGCACCTCACCTGCACCACGCAGGTCATCCAGGAGTCGATGCGTCTGTTCCCGCCGATCTGGGCGATCGAACGCCGCGCCGTGCGCGCCGGCGTCATCGGCGGCTTCGCGATCCCGGCCGGGTCGAGCGTGATCATCAGCCCCTACGTGCTCCACCGCCATCCGGACTTCTGGCCGGACCCCGAACGCTTCGTGCCTGAACGCTTCGACGGCACCAGGACGCCGTCCGCCTATCTGCCCTTCGGCGGCGGGCCGCGCTACTGCGTGGGCAGCGAGTTCGCCATGATGGAGGCGCGGCTGGTCATCGCCATGGTGATGCAGGCGTGGCGGCTCACGGTCGTGCCCGGCCAGATCGTGGCGCCGGCGCCGGGCTTGACCTTGCGCCTGCGGCACGGGCTGCGCGTGAGCGCCGAACCGCGTTAGGCTGCGACTGCGCCCTGAGCCGCACGACCTGCGCCACCCGCCGGCTGCGCGCGGTGCGCTACCAGACCAGCAGCGGCACGGTCAGGAGTGATGCGGCCATGGCCCAGCGGGCCTGACGATCCCACTGCGGTTCCAGATCGAGACCCGGCGCCACGCGTTGCACGCCCCGGTTGATGGCCGCGCCGGCCAAGGCGGCGCCGGCCAGCGACGCCGCACAGGCCAGCGGCACGAGCGGCCACGGCCGCACCAGCAGCACCAGCGGCAGCATCACCAGCGCGCCGCCCAGGGCCACTGGCAGCAGCGGTGGATGCCGCGGTGCCGAGCGCTGCGCGCTCGCATGCACGACGCCGATCATCGCCATCTGCGCCACGAACGTGGCCACGTAGGGCACGAACGTGTCGACGCCGACGCCGAGTTGCCCGAGGAAGAGCCAGGTGAGCGCCGGCAACGCCACCCCGCCGACCGCGTGGATGTCGTGCTCGCGGCCTGCCGCGCCGCTCGATCGAGGAAACAGCCAGGTGTAGACCGCGAAGAGCGCCACCGGCGGCACGACCCACCACCCGCCGCGCAGCGCCCACACCAGGTAGCCGATGAGCGCGGCGCCGGCAAGGGCGGCGTCGTTGAGGGTGGTGCGCCTGCGCGCGGCGGCCACGATGGCCACGAAGCCCACGGCTACCGCGAGCCGCCACACGAGCGCGGTGGTGTCGAGTGTGAGGGCGGTGCGGAAGAGCAGATAGGCGCCGATCGGCACGAGCACGTTGTCGAGACCGTGCCAGGCCATCGCCTCGAGCAGAGTGACGAGCAGCGCCATGGTCGAGGCCATGAGCAGGCCGTCGAGCGCGGCCACGCGCGCGGCCAGCATCAGCGGCAGCTGCACGCTCGCGAAGGCCACGACAAAGAGCGCCATCGAGCCTTCGAGCGTCTTGCCGGTTCGCTGGTCGTCGAAGTAGCGCCGTCCGTAGCGTTTGCCGACCAGCGCCGCCATGGCGTCGCCGAGCGTGAGCACGAGCATCGGCACCATATAGAGCAGCCGATCACCGGCCGCCAGAAGCCACAGCACGGCCACGCTGAGCGCGAAGTAGAGGTCGCCGCGCGAGTCGCGGCCGATGTCGTGCATCGCCACGCCCAGCTCCGAGCGTCGCGCCAGCAGCTTCAACGCCAGAAACGACGCAGCCATGCCGGCGCACAGCACCAGCACCGGCCAGGTCGCATCGAACAGCCACGGCAGAGCCGAGCCGATTGCACCCATGCCGATGTGCACCGCCTTCCGGGTGAGTTCGGGCGCGGGTTGCGAGCGGCGCCGCCACCGCAGCACCGTGCCGAGAAGAATGCCGGTGAGCACGATCACGATGGCCATGCCGGCGACCGGCGATACCGGTGCCGGCGTCGAGAGCCACGCCGGCGACGCTGCCGTGGTCATACGCGCTCCTCGACGACCAAGGCGCTGTAGAAGAACGCTTTGTCCTCGGCGTGCAGGCGCGCGGCGAGATCAGTGAGGGGCCGCAGCGTGGCCGCCATGTCTTCGGGGCGGCTGCGCGGCGCCAGCATGTTCCAGTAGGCCAGTCGTCCGCCGGGGGCCAGCGCCCGGCACAGTCGATCGAGACTGCGCCGGAACTCGTCAGGCGACATGTACTCGAAGATGTCGCTGAGGTTGGCGCCGTGCACCGCGCCGTCGTCGAGCGTATCGAGCGCGCCATTCACATCCGAGCGCCGCCACTCCAGCCGTTCGAGCCCGTTCCGAATGACGTCGAAATGCTCCGGGCGCAGGGCCAACGGCAGCGCCGACCCATGGCAGCCCTTCAGAATCCAGTGCATGTAGGGATTGGTCGCCGGATCGAGCGCGGTCATGGCCTGCCGCGCGCGCAGCAGGATGCGGGAGGCCACGCTGCCTTCGACGTGCGCGAAAAAGGCGGGATCGCGCCCCAGCCGGCCCATCACCAGCCGCGAGAAGAACAGTCGAAACATCCACCGCCACCGCCAGGTGTCCCACTGGTTCGCGTAGAACGCCTCGCGGGCCTCGCGCGCGCCGCCGGCGAGCAGGCGATCGACCGCGCGCTGGCCGTGCACGAGCGGCAGCACGCGCCGCCGGAACGTGGCGAAGTAGCGCTCGAACTTGCCGGCCGCGCCGATCCCGCCATCGACGTCGTCGCCGTGCGCGTCCCAGAAGGCGCGCCCGTCACTCGAGAGCTGACTGCGGCAGCGAGCGTAGAGGGCACGCCGGTCGCTGCACGGTCGCGAGCCCACAAGCTGCAGCAGTTCGGCGTGTGCGAGGGCGCGATAGGCGGCCACGCGCAGCTCCAGGCAGGCCAGCTGCGCGTCGCTCAGATCCACGGCCACGACGCGCGCCGGCTGGCCGATGAGCAGCGCCAGCGTGTTGTCGCCGGCCGAGGCAATCGAGACCAGCGTCTGGCCAGGCCGAGGTGCCAGCGCCGTGACCAGCACGTCGGCGTCTTCCCAGCACTGCGCGTAGCGGATGGCGGTGAAGTCAGCATCCGTGGCCACGCGCGGAGTAGTTGCCAGCGACGTCATGCGCGCGCGGCTTCTGAAACAGGGTCTCGATCAGCCGGGCCAGAGCCCGTCACTGGAAGGGTCTGAACCGCGGCCAGGCGCTGCACGACGCCGGTGGTGCCGTTGACGCGGATGATGTCGCCGTCGTGCAACCACGAGGTGAGCCCCGGCACCGACACGACCGCCGGCAAGCCCAGCTCGCGCGACACGATGGCCGAATGCGAGAGCACGCTGCCGCGCTCGACGACCACCGCCGAGGCCGAGGGGAAGAGCAGGATCCAGCCCGGATCGGTGCGTTCCGCCACCAGGATGTCGCCGGGCACGAGCGACGCGTCACGCGGGTCGGTGATGACCCGCGCCCGTCCCTCGACCAGGCCCGGGCAGCAGCCGATGCCGCGCCGCTCCTCGCCGACAGGGCCAGCCGAGACGCCGGTGGCGACGGCCTGGAAGTCGTGGCCAACCCATACGGCGCCGCGCGTTTCGAAGCGGTCGGCCGGCGCCGGCTGAGTGCGGTAGGCAGCGAACTCGTGGCGCCGCGCGTCGGCCAACGCCCCGAGGTCGGCACTGCTCACCGTGCCTTCGACGACGCCGAGCACCTCATCCACGTGCAGGTAGAACACGTCGTCGGCACGGGCCAGACGTCCCTCGGCGACCAGACGTCTGCCGGCCTCGACAAAGAGGCGGCGCACCCGGCCGAAGACGCGGGTCCGTTCAAAGCGCAGGTTCTCGCGACAGCGGACCCGCGTGCGGGCCTGCCGCAACACCCAGCTGAAGATCAGGCGTCGCAGCGGCCGCCACGCCAGCGTGCGAGCGACGCGCGCTTCGGCCCGCTCTCGGGGGGGTGGTGACGACGCGGCCGTGAGACGCGCGACCGAATCGGCCCCTCCGGCCCGCCGCCGCGCGGCCAGGCCGCCGATCGTGCGCAGCAGCATCAGCGGGTCGTCGGCCAGCGTCGGGCTTTCGAGCTTCAACTCGTCGAGGCAGCGGTCGCTGAACTTGGCGAGATAGGCGGTGTAGGCGGTGGTGAAGTCCTGATTCGGCAGGGCGGTCATCGCCGCTTGGATCTCGGCGAGCGTTCCCGACGCCAGGATGGCCGGCAGCGCCGGGTCAAGCGCCGCCACGTCGGCCAGCTGGTTCACGAGCCGCGCCGGTTCGGCGCTCACGATGCCGCCCTCGCCTGAGATCAAGTCGTTCTGCAGGGATCCCTCGGCGTCGCCACACCACTTCGTGC
>JBDTWC010000310.1:0-4505 GCA_040006875.1 Acidobacteriota bacterium
TGGCGCAGCACGACGTGCTGGCGCGCAGCCTCGGCCTCGCACCTGGGCAGATCGACCTCACGACGCTGCCGGTGTTCGTGCTCGCCAACCTCGCCTCCGGCGTGACCAGCGTGCTGCCTGACGCCGATCTGCGCGCGCCCGGACAGATCGAGGCCGCGCCGGTCGTCGCGCAACTGCATGCCCATCGCGTGACCCGCACGGCCGCCTCGCCGGGGCTGCTGGCGCGGCTGGTCGATCACGCGGAGCGCACCCGCCAGTCGCTGCCGCTACGGACCATTCATGTCGGCGGCGCGCCCGTGTTTCCGCCGTTCCTCGACCGCCTGGCGCAGGCGGCGCCGGCAGCCGCGGTCGTGGCGGTCTACGGCTCTACCGAAGCGGAGCCGATCGCCGAGATCGACCGGCGCGCGATGAGCGCCGCGGATCGACAGCGGATGCGTGACGGCGGCGGCCTCCTGGCCGGCGTTCCCGTGCCCGAGATCGCGTTGCGCGTGGTGGCCGAGCCGTGGCACTCCGCGCCGATCGGCGCGCTGTCGGCGGCGCAGTTCGAGCGGCGCTGGGCCGCGACCGGCCAGCCCGGCGAGATCGTGGTGCACGGCGCACACGTGCTTCCGGGCTACCTCGGCGGACGCGGCGATGCCGAGGCGAAGTTCGGCGTTGACGGCTGCGTGTGGCATCGCACCGGCGATGCCGGCACGCTCGACGCCGCGGGCCGCCTGTGGCTGCTCGGCCGGTGTAGCGCTCGCGTGGAAGACGCCGACGGCGCGCTCTACCCGTTCTCGGTCGAGTGCGCGGCCGTGCACTGCGCCGGGGTAGCGCGGGCCGCCTTCACGACCCATGAGGGCCGTCGCGTGCTGCTGGTGCAGCCGGCACCCGGAGTCGTCGTCGATCTCACTGCGGTGGCCGCGGCCGTCGGCTGGGCGCGCGTGCGCGAGGTCCGGGCCTATCCGGTGATCCCAGTGGATCGGCGCCACAACGCGAAGGTCGACTACCCGGCGCTGCCCGCCCTGCTGCGGACGCGTCCCAGTCGGCAACTGGTGGTGTCGGAGCCTTAGAATGGCCGCGCCGGCGCGTTGACGCGAGCCCGCTGCTACGATCAGGCGTGGCCTACGACCTCGGACGATCCATTCACTGGCTCAAGACCCTGCTGAGCACCGCCAGTCCCGATGAACTGCGGGCCCGTCTGGCCTCGAAGCCAGGCGGCGACATCCGTCGCGTGCCAGGACGCGACGGCGTCGACGACGCGTCGATCCAGGAGCGCTGGGCGCTCTTCCCCGGTGATGCCAGCGCCGCGCGTCACGCGCTGCTCGCGGGCGAGTCGGCCGCGGAGCGCGAGGCCTATCGCGGCCACATCGAGCACCTCATCGGCACGGTCAAGGTGCCGGTGGGCATCGCCGGGCCGCTGCGGGTGAACGGCGTGCACGCGCAGGGCGACTTCTACGTGCCGCTGGCCACGACCGAGGCGGCGCTGGTGGCGTCGTACAGCCGGGGCGCGCTCGCCATCACCGAGGCCGGCGGCTGCGCCGCGGCGGTGCTCAACACGGGCGTGTCACGCGCGCCCGGCTTCGCCTTCCACTCGATCGCCGAGGCCGGACATTTCGTGGGCTGGGTGATGTCGAACCTCGACCCGCTGCGTGCCGTCGCCGAGTCGACCACGCGCTTCGGCAAGCTCGCCGACGTGCAGTGCACGATCGAGGGCAGCTCCGTCTACGCGGTGTTCGAGTTCACGACCGGCGATGCCGCCGGGCAGAACATGGTCACGCTCGCGACCGCGGCGATCTGCCGCTACATCCTGGCCCACTCGCCGGTGACGCCGCGCTACCACTTCCTCGAAGCCAACATGTCGGGCGACAAGAAGGCCAGCCATCAATCGTTCCTGCACGTGCGCGGCCGGAAAGTGACCGCCGAAGTGCTGGTGCCCGGCGCGCTCGTGGCCTCGCGCCTGCACACGACGCCCGAAGGCTTCGCGCGCTACTGGAGCATGGGCGCGATGGGCGGCGTGCTGAGCGGCACCATCGGCGTGCAGGGACACTTCGCCAACTGCCTGGCGGCGCTCTACATCGCGTGCGGTCAGGACGCGGCCTGCGTGGCCGAATCGGCGGTCGGCACGACCCGCTTCGAAGTGCGCGGCGACGACCTCTACGGCGCCGTCACCCTGCCCAATGTGATCGTGGGCACGGTCGGCGGCGGCACGACCCTGCCCAGTCAACGCGCCTGCCTCGACTGGCTCGGCCTGGCCGGCCCGGGTCACGCCAACGCGCTGGCCGAGGTGGCGGCCGCGGTGGCTTTGGCCGGTGAGCTGTCGATCACCGCCGCGCTCATCGCTGGCCACTTCGCGCAGGCCCACGAGGCGCTGGCGCGCGGCACCGCGCCGTTGCCGACGGCCCGCTGATCATGGCGAATCGCTGGTGGGTCTATCAGCGCGAGCGTTTTCCGCTCGCCGGGCACGGCCCGCTGATTCTCGCCTTCAGCGCGTCGGCCGTGGCGCTGTCGGCGCTGCTGCGCGGGGCGTGGCCGTCGGGACCGGGCGTGGCCGTGGCCTTCGCGAGCGCGCTGCTCTTCTTCTTCCAGTTGCGCGTCGCCGACGAATTCAAGGACGTCGACGACGACCGGCGCTTCCGCCCGTACCGACCGGTGCCGCGGGGGCTCGTCACGCTGCCGGAGCTGGCGCGTCTTGGCGTGGCCGCGGCGGCGGTGCAACTGGCGGCCGCGTGGTGGCTCGACCCGCGCCTGCTCGCCGTGCTGGCGCTCGTGTGGGCCTACATGGCGCTCCTCTCGCAGGAGTTCTTCGTGGCGGAGTGGCTCAAGGCGCGACCGTTCACGTATCTGTGGTCGCACATGCTGGTCGTGCCGCTCATCGACCTCTACGCCACGGCCTGCGACTGGGTGCCGGCCGGCGCCACCCCGCCCCCAGGCCTCGGGTGGTTCCTGGCGGCGAGCTTCTTCAACGGCATCGTGGTCGAGATCGGCCGTAAGCTGCGGGCTCCCGATGACGAAGAGACCGGAGTCGAGACCTACACCGCCGCGTGGGGCCGAAGACGCGCCGTGACCAGTTGGATCGTCGCCCTCGCGCTGGCCGCCGCCAGCGCCGCGATGGCCAGTCGCGGCGTCTACGTGAACGGCACCGTGGCGGCGCTCGGCGCACTGGCGCTGCTCTTGGCGGTGGTGTTCGGTACGCGCTTCGTGCGCCACGCCCCGCCCAGCTCGGGCCAGCGGTTCGAGATCTTCGCCGGCGTGTGGACGCTCATGATGTATCTCTCGGTGGGGATTCTGCCGCTCGTGGCCGCGTGGTGGAGAGCGGCGTGAGCACGAGCGTGATTCACTGGCCGGCCGACGACGCGCCGGTCGCGGCGATCGGCGGCAAGGCCGCGGCACTGGCCCAGCTGGCGCGGGCCGGGTTCGCTGTGCCGGCGTGGTTCGTGGTCACGTCGGACGCGGCTGCAGGCGGAGCGGCGGCGATCGCGAGCGACGTGGCCGCCGCACTGAGCCAGCTCCCGCCGTCTGGCAGCGAGCGTTTCGCCGTGCGCTCGTCGGCCGCCGAGGAAGACGGCACCGGCCACTCGTTTGCCGGGCAGTTCGACACCTTCCTCGACGTCGCGCCGCAGAACCTACTCGCGCACATCGGCGCGGTGTGGGCGTCGGGCGGGGCCGAGCGCGTGGCGGCCTATCGCCGCGAACGCGGCTTCACCGGCGCAGCGCCGGCGCCGGCGGCGATCGTGCAGCGCATGCTCGCGCCCGAGGCCGCCGGCGTGGCGTTCTCGTCGGATCCCGTGAGCGGACGTCGCTCGCTGGCCGTGGTGGCGGCGGTGCCCGGCCTCGGCGACGCGCTCGTGTCGGGCGAGGCCGATGCCGACAGCTACGAGGTGACGCGTGAGGGCGAAGTGCACCTGCGCGCGCTCAGGCAGGACGGCACCGCGCGGGTGCTCAGCGACGACCAGGTCGGGGCCGTCGCCGCTCTGGCGCGTCGCGCCGCCGCGCACTTCGGGCGGCCGCAGGACATCGAGTGGGCGATCGAGCGCGGCCGGCTCTATCTGCTCCAGTCGCGGCCGATCACCACCATGGCCGCGGTGGCCGATCCCGACGGCGCGCGCCGCATCTGGGACAACAGCAACATCGTCGAGAGCTACGGCGGCATCACGACGCCGCTCACCTTCTCGTTCGCACGCGGGGTCTACGCCGAGGTCTACCGCCAGTTCTGCGTGCTCATGGCGGTGCCGCGCCGGGTCGTGGACGACCATCGCGCCACCTTCGAGAACATGCTCGGCCTGGTGCGCGGGCGCGTCTACTACAACCTGATCAGCTGGTATCGGGTGCTGGCCATGCTGCCCGGCTTCGCCGTGAACCGCGCGTTCATGGAGCAGATGATGGGCGTGCGCGAGCCGATGCCAGACGAGGTGCTGGCCGGCGAGGTGCCGCCGGCGCGCTGGGATCGCTGGCTCGACGGCGTGCGGCTGCTGCGCGCGCTCGGCGGTCTCGCGCGTGCGCTGGTGCGCCTGCCCAGGCAGATC
>JBDTWC010000311.1:0-4480 GCA_040006875.1 Acidobacteriota bacterium
CGAGAGGTAGTCGTTGCGCGACAGGCCCGAGCCATCGCGCGTGTGGAAGCCCTCGGGCGCCACACCCAGGCTGCTCAACGTTTCCCGCAACGCCGCGATGCCATCGATGGCCGACGCTGGCGGCGTGGCGTCCAGCGCATGCAACAGCGTCTCGGCGTAGCTGTTGCGGCTCCACTGCAGCATCGGGCGCACGATCTCGCTGAGCGGCGGCGACAGATCCACGAGCAGAGTGGTGCCGTCGCTGGCGCGGGGCCGGTCGCTCAGCTCGTCGATGTCCACGGCCGCGCCGTCCACGGTGATGCCGTGGCGGAACAGCGTGCCGCGCAGCTCCGCCGCGAAGAAGCTGGTCGGATTGGCCACCGCGACCATGTCGCTCATCGGCTCGCTGCCGAGCGGGGCGCGGCCGGCCACGTCGAGGACGCGCGTGCCCGGTTCACGCGTGAGCGTCAGCGCTGGCGTAGTCCCCTCTGGCGCGGTGACCGCGGTGACGTCGAGCAGCAGGCCGTGGTACGAGGGCGATGCGTAGACGACCGGTGGCGCACCAGGCGTGGCCCCAGGGCCGACCGTGACCTCGACCTCGTTGTCGTTGAACTGGAGCGCGCCGTAGGCGGCGCCGTAGCCGACCGCCAGGTCGTCCCAGGCCCAGCCGATGCCCCAGCCGGGTGTTTCGATGGCGGCATCGTCGCCCACGACGTGGCCGGTGATGTGGCGGATGCCCTGAGCGGCGAGCGCGCGCGCCCAATCGTCAAACGCCGCCATGCGCGCGGGATGACGCGGGTTGATCGTGGGATCGCCGCTGCCGACGACGACCAGATCGCCATCGAGGGTGCCGTTGGCCACCGGGCCCAGGGCTACGAGCCGGGTCTCGAAGCGGAAACCCCAGCCGAGACGCTCGGCGGCGGCCACGGCCGTAAGCACCTTCATGGTGGAGGCCGGCACCAGCCAGGTGCGGCGGTTGCGCTGGTAGAGCGTTTCACCAGTTGCCAGCGACCTCACGACCAATGCCGTCTGCGCGCGATCGAAGGCGCGCTGCTGCAGCACCGCGTCGATGACCGCCGCCAAGGCCTCGGCCCGCGCGGTGTCGACGGCCACGACGGCGGGCGCGCCGGGCGTCGTGGCCGGACTGGGGATGGTTGCCGGCGCAGCTACCGCGGCCGGCGGAGCAGCGGTTGTGACTGACGGGGGCGTCGGTCCTGCGGTCGCGCAGCCAGCGCACATCAGGGCTCCGAGCGCGAACGCGCGGAGCGCCGGCGCGGTCACGGCTTCGGCTCTGGCTTCGCTTCTGGCTTCGCTTCTGGCTTCGCTTCGCTCGTGGCCGGCGCAGTCGGCGGCGCGGGCGTGGCCGGAGCGGGCGGCGCCAGCACCGTGTCGAGCGCCTTCACCATCTCGTCGAACGCTCCGGCGTCGAGGCGGCTGGCCCCGGCTTCATCGGCCCGCACCGCGAACACCTCCGCGCCCATCCGCGCGAAGCTGGCTTCTTCCTTGCGGCTCTCGTCAAACTGCGCGCTCACCTTGAGCGCCGACGTGGCCCCCTTGGCGGCGGCCGCGACGAAGCCGCTCGCACGCAGGCCCGACACCTTGGTGAGCAGGTCGTCGATGAGCTCGGCCTTGGCGTCGCGGGCCGCGGTGGCGCCGGGACCCGTGATCGTCCACGTGTCGGTCGGAGTGGTGCCGCTGCCAGCCTTCTTCTGCAGCGTGATCGTGTCGGCGCCGCGCGTGAAGACCAGCGAGCGCACCGAGAACGGCCGCAAGTCGAACACGTCCTTGCGGCGGTAGTCGTCGGCGCCCTTCTCGAGATCGGTGGCACCCGCGGCGTCGATCGTGAACACCATCGGCCGGGCCAGATCGCGCGCGAAGGTCTTGCCGTCAGCGCTCGTGCCCAGGGCCAGCGTGGCGCTGCTCGATCCGGTCTTCACGACCACCGTGGCCGTGGGCTTGTCGAGGCCGTATTTCGGCAGCGTGGACAGGTCGGTGGCTGCGATGCCCGACATCATCATGGTCGAGAGGCGCGTCAGCAGGCCCTCGATGGCGCCGTAGTCGCCGCGCGCACCCGACGGCGCGGCCAGCCGCCACTCGGAGTTGGTGCGGCTCAGCTCGGTCGTGCCTCCGGCCGTCGTGATCGCGAGCGCATCGACCTTGTCGCGCTCGAAGCGCAGCACGCGCTTGTCGCGCAGGTCGAAGGCCGAGCGGACCAAGCTGGTCTCGGCGAAGGTCGAGACCAGGAACACCCGCGCGTCGTCGCCCTTCACGGCATAGATGTCGGTGCCGGTCGGCGTCTGATCGCCGAGGCGGAGCCGGCCCTTGGTGCCGCCCTTGGCCGTGAACGTGATGTCGGCCTTGGGCGAGGCGAGGCCGTACTGCGCCAGATCGGCGGCCTTCGGATCGACCTCGCGACTGAGTTCGAGCGAGGTGAGGCCGCCAACGAAGGCCGTGACCTCGTTGCCGTCGGCATCGGTGGCCAGCGGCTCCACCATCTGCCAGGCGTTGTCGGTCTTGCGCAGCACCGTGGTGTCGCCCTTGGCGACGATCCGCAGTTCCTCGACCGCGTCGGCCTCGACCGCGAAGACCTTCTCTTTGGCGGCGGTTTCAGGCCGCTTCGCGTCGATGAAGTAGATGTACGCGCCGAGGCCTGCGGCCACGGCCACGAGCGCCAGCGTCGACCAGGCTCCCCGCATGACTTACCGCCTCCGCCACCAGGAGTAGACGCCCAGACCGAAAATCGCCGCCGGGATCAGGAAGATCGACAGGATGGCGACCATCTGCATCTGGTCGGCGGTCATGGTCAGCCGCCGATCCTGCGGCGCGCGCGGCCGCAGCGAGATGAGTCCCTCTTGCTGCGACAGCCAGCCCATCGTGTTCATGAACAGGTCTTTGTTGCCTTGGATGCCCAGGCCGAAGTTGGCCGCGAAATCCGAATCGCCCATGACGACCACGCGCGTCTCGGGCTTGGGTGGCGCGTCGGTTCCGGCCGGCGGCGTCGGCGGCACAGGGGCGTCGGGAGCGGGCGCCGACACGGCCATCGCGAGCGCGATCGGCCCTGGCTTGTCGCCGGCAGCGGCGTCGAGCGTGACCTGTTGGCCGGCCAGGAGGCCTTCGATATTCTTCTCCGCCCAACTTTGCGCGCTGGTTTCGACGAAGGCTTGCGGCGTGCGTCCATCGACCGGGACCGCCGAGACCGAGCGGGCCAGCGGGTAGGCCGTCATCAGGTTGAAGCGCTCCGTGATCGGATGTGCGGGGTAGCTCGCCGCCACCGGTACCGAGGCATCAGCGCCGAACATCTGGCCCACGCCCGAGGCGTCGACGACCACGTCGTCACCGACGCTCATGCCCCATTCGGCGGCCAGTCCGGCCAGGTTCGGCATCGCCGCCTCGCCCTTCTTCGTGCCGGGGTCGAGCATCAGCAAGAGCTTGCCGCCCTGGGCGAGATACTTCTCGATCGCCGCGACCTCGGGCGGGAAGAAGTCGGTCCGCGGACCGGCCACGACCACCGCGGCGGCGTCTGCAGGCACCACCGGCGACTGGGCCAGCACCAGCTTCTCGAAGCCGTAGTTGTCGGCCTTGAGCGCTTCGCCGGCGGCGCTATAGCCTTCGCGCTCGCCGCTGGCCGGGTCCTTCTCGCCGTGCCCCTGCGTGAAGTAGACCTTGCGCTCTTGGCCGGTCGTGGCCTTGATGAGGGCGTTGGCGATGTCCTGTTCTTCCGGGGCGGCGATGCGCTCGCTGCGTCCCTTGTAGTCGAGCACCATGGTGCCGGCGGTCTGCACGTTGGCCTGGCGGGCACGCGCCGGCTGGCGGTCGATGTCCACGTAGTCGACCGTCAGCTGCTTGGTCTGGTAGGTGTATTCCTCGAGCCGGGTGCGGAACCGGTCGAAGCCCTGCGCCTGATCGAAGACCGTGATCTTGGCCGGCGCGTCGAGCCCGTGCAGGATCTTCAGCGTCTGGTCGGACAGGCTGAAGACCTGATCGGCGGTGAGGTCCCAGCGCTTGTTCTGCCGGATGGCCAGGTAGTTGACGGCGCTCAGAATGGCCAGCACGGCCACGATGCCGACGAGCGACTGCGTGCCCAGCTTGGTCTGCCGTGCGTTGGGGCCGGTCGCCGACTCGCGCCACTGCAGCACCAGGTAGAGCAGGATGGTCGCGAGTCCGGCCAGGGCCGCGTACTGCTGGTAGTCGCCCCAGGCGGGCTTGAGGAACTTGATGCCGAGCGACACGCCGACCAGCGCCGTGCCGAGCCATCCGAGAACGGTTGAAATCTTCGTCGCCATCAGCCCCGCCACCGTTCGCTGTCCACGGACTTGGCCGTGAGGAAGAGCCCGAACACGATGAAGCTCAGGTAGTAGGCCAGATGCTTCGTGTCGATGATGCCGCGCGCGAAGTCATCCAGGTGGTCGGTGATCGAGAGCTGCGTCACGATCGCCTGGCCGGTCGGTCCGAGCGACTCGCCGACCCATTTGATCACCCAGAGCAGCAGGAACACCGCGAA
>JBDTWC010000312.1:0-4476 GCA_040006875.1 Acidobacteriota bacterium
GCTTGCCGTAGAGGTAGTCGCCGTTCTCGGAGCGATCGCCGTTGGCCGCGGCCCAGGTTACCGTCGTGACCATCGCCGGCCGGTCCACTTTCCACAAGCGCGCGAGTTCCTCGTTGAGGCGTGTGAAGCCGCTCGGCGAGATGTAGTTCTTGAACTCGGCATCGCCTGCGGACTCGCGGGCCGGCGCGCGGGTCGGGATCTTCTTCCGCATCGAGAAGCTCATGCGCGGCCTGCCTTCGGCCGTCGTCGCCGGGCCGGACGGCACACCGCATGGAGCGGACACTGCGAGTTCGTGCGGGTCGTGCCGAACCCGCACGCGCCCATCATGCCGAGGTGACACATCGCGAAGTCGTAGCGCACCGGGTCATCGGGATTCAGCTGCCGCAGCGTGCCCGTGATGTCGGCGGCCATGCGCCATCCGGGACTGACCCGCGCCGTCATGCCCAGGCAGCGGCCGACGCGGATGATATGGGTGTCGAGCGGCACGACCAGTTGCGCCGGCTGCACCGCCCGCCACACGCCGAGATCGACCGCATCGCGCCGCACGACCCAGCGCAGGAACAGGTTGAGGCGCTTGCACGCCCCGCCCGACGATGGACGCGAGAAGAAGTAACCGACCCCGGGCACGGGCCGTGCCTGCCCGTAGATCGCCGTCAGGTCGAGGGCCATGGCGCGGGTCGAGAATGACTCCAGGCCGGCTTCGACCGACTCGGCATCGGCGGCATGACCGGCGGCGAAGAAGCCTTCGAGCGAGCCGTACTCCGCCAGCATCTGATGCAGTTGCCAGGCCAGCGCGGCCAGATCGCGGCTGCGAATCCAGCGGTGGCCGAGGGTGTCGAACGCCGACGCCTGGTCGGGGGTGTAGCCGCGCACAAACGCCGCCGGCGACGCGCCCATCACGCCAACGACCGCCTCCACCGTCTGGATCACGCTCTGCACTCGTCCAAAGGCCAGCGCCGCGGCCAGGAAGGCGACGATCTCCTGATCGGCGGGATCGACAAAGCGCCGCACCGTCCAGATCGGATCGCGGGTCGAGTGGTCGAGGTTGAAGTTGTCGTAGAGCTGATCGAGCTGCGGCTTGAGGGCAGCGAGCGCCGCGCAGGCGCTCGAACGACGGGACGTGGGCACGACGGCTCCGCTTCCTACTTGAACGCCGGAGCGCGGTCGAGCGCGCCCAGGCTGGAGAAGACCACCGCGGCGACGCCCTCGAGGAAGTCAGGCGCGATCTTGTCGGCGGTGTCGGAGGGCTGATGGTAGTCGGCGTGATCTTCCACCCCGACGTAGACAAACGGGATGCCGGCGCGGTGGAACACGCCGTGATCCGACTGCTGCGTCCAGTCCTGGTGTCCCCCACCGGTGTCGTGGCCGAACCTGACCGTGATCGGCGCCGTCTTCACGGCGGCAGTGAGCAGCGGCTGCAACCGGGGCCAGCGGCCAGGACCGGCCAGATAGATCTCGCGCTGGTCGCTCCGGCTGACCATGTCGAAGTTCAGGTCGAGCGCGATCCGCGCCGTCGGAATCGGCGGCGTCGCCAGGAATGCCTCGGCGCCGCGCAGCCCCTCTTCTTCGGCATCGAAGGCCGCAAGCACGAGCGTGTGCTGGTAGGGCGTCTTCATGCAGCGCTCGGCCACAGCCAGCAGCAGCGCCACGCCCGAGGCGTTGTCGTCGGCGCCGTGGTAGATGCGGCCGTTCCTGACGCCCAGGTGGTCGTAGTGCGCCGAGACGACGATCACCGGTCCATCAGGGCTCAGCCCTGGACACGCCGCCACCAGGTTCACGCCCTGCACGGGGGCGCCGGCCCTGGTGACAAACGAGAAGGGCTGACCGTAGCCGCCGGCAACGAGCGGCTTCACGCCCAGCGCCTGGAACCGCGCTTCGATCCACGCCCGCGCCTTGGCGCCGCCCGGCGTGCCCACACCGCGTCCGTCCATGCCCGGCGCGGTGAGCGCCTCGATCGTGGTCAGCATCGCCGTCCCGGTCGTGGCGGCGGCACCCGGGACGGCCACCGCCGCGATCTGCGCGGCGGCAATGGCGCCATCGACCGCGATCCCGATGACGAGGATCGCAGCGGCGGCGCCAATGACGGCGGACCGGATCGGACGGAGACGGGTCATGTGCTGGTTCCGTTGGCTCGAGAAGCCGCTTATGATGGGGCGCCGCGCTGGGAGCGATTCGTCGCTTCGTGACGAGTACATCCTAGCAAGGGCGCACAGGCCGCAGTGAAGGAAGGCGTCTCGTTCATGGTGCTTGCAGTTCCAAAAGAGAGTGGACCGGGTGAGCGTCGCGTGGCGGCCACGCCCGAAACGGTCGTCAAGCTGGTCGGGATGGGGTTCGTGGTGCAGGTCGAGGCGGATGCCGGCCTCGGCGCCTCGTTTGCCGACGACGCCTACGCCCAGGCGGGCGCCGCCATCGTGCACGACACCGCCGCGCTGTGGTCAGGCGCCGACGTGCTCCTGAAGGTGCAACCGCCGACCGCGGCGGAAGCCGACCGGCTGAAGCCCGGGGCCACGCTCATCAGCTTCCTGTGGCCGGCCCGGAACCAGGACCTCATCGACCGCATGGCCGCGCGCCGCATCAATGCGATCGCGATGGACCAGATTCCGCGTATCTCGCGCGCCCAGAAGATGGACGCGCTGTCGTCGATGGCCAACATCTCCGGCTATCGCGCCATCGTCGAGGCGTCGGGCTTCTACGGTCGCTTCTTCACCGGGCAGATGACGGCCGCCGGCAAGGTGCCTGCGGCCAAGGTGCTGGTCATCGGCGCCGGCGTCGCCGGCCTGGCCGCCATCGGCGCGGCGCGCGGTCTCGGCGCGATCGTGCGCGCCTTCGACACCCGCGCGGCGGTCAAGGACCAGGTCAAGAGCATGGGCGCGGAGTTCATCGAACTCAACGTCGTCGAGGACGGCGAAGGCGGGGGCGGCTACGCCAAGGAGATGAGCCCGGCCTTCATCAAAGCAGAGATGGCGATGTTTGCCGCGCAGGCGCGCGACGTCGACATCATCGTCACGACCGCGCTCATCCCCAACAAGCCGGCGCCAAAGCTCATCACCGAGGAGATGGTGAAGGGCATGAAGCGCGGCTCGGTCATCGTCGACCTCGCGGCCGAGAACGGCGGCAACTGCGAGTGCACCGTGCCCGGCCAGGCGGTCGAGGCGCACGGCGTGCACGTCGTCGGCTACACCGATCTGCCGAGCCGGCTCGCACCCACGGCCAGCTTCCTCTACGGCAACAACCTCGTGCACCTGCTCACCGACATGGGCGGCGCCAAGAACTACAAGATCGACGAGGGCGACGAAGTCGTGCGCGGCGCGCTCATCCTGCACGAAGGCGCACTCAAGTGGCCGCCGCCGAAGAAGGATCCGCCACCGGCGCCGGCGGTCAAGCCGGCCGCGCAAGCGCCGGTCGTCAAGGCCAAGGGACATGGAGCCGGCGCGGCGCCGTCGGGCCTGAGCCAGGCTGTCGCGGCGTTCATCGCCGCGGTGCTGCTCACCGGCCTGGGCCTGGTGGCGCCGGGCGAGTTCCTGTCGCACTTCACCGTGTTCGCGCTCGCCTGCGTCATCGGCTGGCAGTTGATCTGGAGCGTCACACCGGCGCTGCACACCCCGCTCATGAGCGTCACCAACGCCATCAGCGGCATCATCCTGGTCGGCGGCATGCTGCAGGTCGGCGGCCCGCCCGGGTCGCTGATGGCCATCCTCGGCGCCAGCGCGATTCTCCTCGCCACGATCAACGTCGTCGGCGGCTTCATGGTCACGCAGCGCATGCTGCGGATGTTCCGCCGCTAGGCGCGCGAGGATCCGGTGCCTGAATCACTCGTAACCGTCGCCTACATCGTCTCGGGCCTGCTCTTCATCATGAGCCTGAGCGGGCTCTCTGCTCAGGCCACGGCCGGCCGGGGCAACATCTTCGGCATCGTCGGCATGATCATCGCGGCGGTGGCCACGGCCCTCAGCCCGCGGGCCGGCGGCTATCCGGTGCTCGCCGGCGCCATGGCCGTAGGCTCGGCGATTGGCGCGGTGCTGGCGGTGCGGGTCCAGATGACCTCGATGCCGCAGCTGGTTGCGATCCTGCACAGCTTCGTCGGCGCGGCGGCGGTGCTCGTCGGCCTCGGCGGCACGCTCGATCCCAGCACCGTGCATGTCGGCACGGCGGCCACGATTCACGAGATCGAGACCTTCGTCGGCGTGTTCGTGGGCGCCATCACCTTCACCGGGTCGGTGGTCGCCTTCGGCAAGCTGCAGGGCCTCATCGGCAGCAAGCCGCTGCTGCTGCCCGGCCGGCACCTGTTCAACCTCACGCTCCTGGGCGCCTGTCTGTTCTTCAGCACGCAGTTTGTCGGCGCGCCGACGCTCACGCCACTGCTGCTCACCACCGCCCTGGCCGGCGTGCTCGGGATCCACCTCGTGATGGCCATCGGCGGTGCCGACATGCCGGTCGTGGTGTCGATGCTCAACAGCTACTCGGGCTGGGCCGCGG
>JBDTWC010000313.1:0-4455 GCA_040006875.1 Acidobacteriota bacterium
GTGTTCGTGGCCGGCGGGCAGTCCACCGCGCTCAAGGCCACCCACCTGTCGCGCGGGCCGGGCCTGTCGGTCGACTGGTCGGTCACCGGCGGCCGGCAAATCTGCCATATCCGGCAGGGAATGGCTTAGGCGAAGGTCATGCGTCTCTACAACACGCTCACCCGGCAACGTGAGCCGTTTGCGCCCTCCACTGACAACCAGGTGCGCATCTACGCGTGCGGCCTGACCGTCTACGCGCGCGGCCACATCGGCAACTTCCGTACCTTCGTCGGCCTCGACGTGCTGCGCCGCACGCTGAAGCATGTCGGCGGCTTCGCCGTGCGCCAGGTGGTGAACTTCACCGACGTGGATGACAAGACCATCGCCGGCGCCGAGCGCGAAGGCGTGCCGCTCGGCGAGTACACCGAGCGCTACATCAAGGCCTTCCACGAAGACTGCGCCGCGCTCGGCCTCGAGCCCTCGGAAGAGAACCCGCGGGCCACCGATCCGGCCAACATCCAGGCCATGGCCGAGATGATCGCGGCGCTCGAAGCCAAGGGCCACACCTACCGCAGCGACGGCTCGATCTACTTCAAGATCTCGACCATGCCCAACTACGGGCGCCTGGCCCGGCTCGATCATGCCGGCATCCTGGCCGGGGCGCGCGTCGACAGCGACGAGTACGAGAAGGAAGACGCGCGCGACTTCGTGTTGTGGAAGGCGACCAAGCCGGGCGAGCCCACGTGGGACGCCGGCGTGGGCCCGGGCCGTCCCGGCTGGCACATCGAGTGCTCGGCCATGGCGCTGCGCCTGCTCGGCGAGCCACCAATCGACATCCACTGCGGCGGGATCGACCTGGTGTTCCCGCATCACGAGAATGAGATCGCGCAGAGCGAATGCGCTACCGGGCGCGAGTTCGCGCGCGTGTGGGTCCACTTCGAGCACCTGCTGGTCGAAGATCAGAAAATGTCGAAGTCGCTCGGCAACGTGCACACCATCTCCGACGTGGTGGCGCGCGGCTTTCGCGCCTCGACCCTGCGCTACCTGTTGCTGTCGGCGCACTACCGCACGCGCCTCAACTTCACGTGGGCCGGCATGGCCCAGGCCGAAGAGGCGCTGCGCCGCCTCACCGACTTCCTGGCCCGGCTCGATCGCGTCGGCGGCGGTGACGCGCACGCCGAGATCGCCACCCGGGTGAGCGCGGGTCGTGCCGCCTTCGACGCGGCCATGCGCGACGACCTGAACACGGCCGCGGCGCTCGGCGAGGTGTTCGAGCTGGTGCGGGCGCTGAACTCGGCCATCGATGCCGGCAGCGTGGGCGCGCCCGATCTCGCGATCATTCGCGACGCCTTCGCGCATTTCGATGCGGTCGTCGGCGTGGTGTCACTGCGCGCTCAGGAAGATGCCGTCGCCGGCGTGCCCGAAGCGGAAGTGGAGCGCCTGATGCAGGCGCGGCACGACGCTCGCCGGCGGCGCGATTTCGCCGCCGCCGATCACGTGCTCGACGAGCTCTTCGCGCTCGGCATTCTCGTTGAAGACGGACCACAAGGCACGCGCTGGAAACGAAAGTAGGGAGACGATGGACGCGCCACACCTGAAGACCGCACTGCCGGGACCGAAGGCCAAAGCCATCATTGAACGCGACGGTAAGGTGGTCTCGCCGTCCTACACTCGTGGCTATCCGTTTGTCATCGCCCGCGGCTCCGGCGCCACGGTGGAAGACGTGGACGGCAACGTCTTCCTCGACTGCGCGGCCGGCATCGCCGTGAACTCCACCGGACACTCGCACCCGGCGGTCGTGGCGGCGATTGTCGAGCAGGCGCAGAAATTCCTGCACATGTCGGGCACCGACTTCTACTACGAGCCGCAGGTCAAGCTCGGCGAAGACCTGGCCGCGGTGGCGCCGTTTGCCGGGCCGTCGCGCACCTTCTTCGCCAACTCGGGCACCGAAGCCAACGAAGCCGCCATCAAGCTGGCTCGCTACAAGACCGGCCGCTTCGGCATCATCGGCTTTCTCGGCAGCTTCCATGGCCGCACCATCGGCTCGCTCTCGCTCACCTCGAGCCGGGTGATTCAGCGCCGCGGCTTCGGGCCAATGGCGCCGGGCACCTTCCACGCGCCCTATGCCACCTGCTACCGCTGCCCGGTGGGGCTCACGCCCGACAGCTGCAGCGCCGAGTGCCTGGGCTTCCTCGAGGATCAGGTGCTGATGCATCTCATCTCGCCCGATGACGTGGCCGGTGTGCTGGTCGAACCGATTCAGGGCGAAGGCGGTTACCTGGTGCCGCCGAAAGTCTTTCACGAGCGCCTGCGCGCGTTGACCTCCAAGCACGGCATGCTGCTGGTGGCCGACGAAGTGCAGTCGGGCATGGGCCGCACCGGCAAGATGTTCGCGATCGAGCACTTCGGCGTGGAGCCCGACGTGGTCACCGCCGCCAAGGGCATCGCCTCGGGTATGCCCCTCGGGGTGACGCTGGCCAAGGCCGACGTCATGACCTGGCCGCCGGGCGCGCACGCCAGCACCTTTGGCGGCAACCCGGTCGCGTGCGCCGCCGCGATCGCCACCATCCAGTTGCTGCGCGACACCCTCGTGGCCAACGCCGCCGACGTGGGTGCGCACATGCTGGCCGGGCTCAAGGCCCTGCAGGACAAGCACCAGATCATCGGCGACGTGCGCGGCAAGGGCCTGATGATCGGCGTCGAGCTGGTGCGCGACCGCGTCACCAAGGAACGCGCCACGACCGAGCGCGACGCGGTCGTCGATGCCGCCTTCGCCCGCGGCATGCTCATCCTCGGCGCTGGCAGGAACGCCGTGCGCTTCTCGCCGCCGCTCATGCTGTCGAAGGCGCAGGCCGATACCGCCATCCGCATCTTCGACGAGAGCCTCGGCGACATCACCGCCAGGAAGTAAGTCGCGCGGGTCCCGGTCCGGGTCCGGGTCTTGCAGCCCACGGGGCGTGACCCATGCGCGGCAAGCACTCGGACTGGAGGGGGAGACGCGGGCCTGTCGCGCGCTCGAGGCGCGCGGCTATCGCGTGCTGCAGCGGCGATATCGCACGCGCTACGGCGAGCTCGACATCGTGGCCCGCCACGATCAGACGGTCGTGTTCGTGGAGGTGAAGGCGCGCAGTGGTCGCGCTTTCGGCGATCCGGCGGCCGCCGTGACGACGGAGAAACAGCGACGGCTGGTGGCCATGGCGACCGACTACCTGACCCGCCACGGCCTGGCGCGGGCGGCCGTGCGCTTCGACGTGGTGTCGGTCACCGTCAATCCAGGCGAGGCTCCGGCGGTCACGATCTACCCCGACGCGTTCCGGCCGGGCTGGTAACGGCCCAGCCGGTGGTAACCTGAAGAGATGTCCGAGTGGCGAGCCGATCCGGTAACGGGGCAGTGGGTCGTCGTGGCCGCCGATGCGCCCATGCGGCGGCGTGATTTCGACCTCGACGAGCATCCACCGGAGAGCGACGCTCCGTGTCCACTGTGCGAGGGCCACGAACAGGCGGCCGGGCACGAGATCCTGGCGGTGCGGCATGGCACGGCCGGCAACGGTCCCGGGTGGGACCTGCGCGTGGTGCCCAATCGCGTGCCGGCCCTGCGCGTCGAAGACGGCGGCGACGCGGTGCGCGAGGGCCTGTTCGAGCACCAGCCGGGTCTGGGCGCGCATGAGGTGGTGATCGAGTCGCCGCGCCACGACGCGTCGTGGTTCACGATGACCGCCGACGACCTGGCCCGCGTGCTCACTGCCTGGCGCGACCGCATTGCCGACCTGCGCCGCGACTCGCGCCTGCGCGCCGCTCTGGCCTTCAAGAACCACGGCGCCAAGGCCGGCGCCCGTCTGGCGCACCCTCATTCACAAGTGGTGGCGATGCCGCGGGTGCCGCCGCGGCTCGACGACGAGCTGCGGGGCAGCGAACGGCATCACGCCGCCACTGGCCGGTGCGTGTTCTGCGACCTGATGGCGGCGGAGCTGGCCGCCGGCACCCGCGTGGTCGCGGCCACCCCCGGCTGTGTGGCTCTGGCGCCCTACGCCTCGCGCACGCCGTTCGAGCTGTGGCTGCTGCCACGCCGGCACGGCGCCCGTTTCGAGGTCGCCACCTCGGAGGATCTGGCCGCCGTGGCAGCCACGCTGCACCAGGTAATGGGCCAGATGGACGCGGAACTCGGGCGGCCGGCGTTCAACGCGGTGCTGCACTCGGCACCCTACGGTGCCGTGGGCGACGCCGCCTACCACTGGCACCTGGAAATCGTGCCCAGGGTGATGCGGGCGACCGGGTTCGAGATCGGCACCGGCACCGCCATCAACCCGGTGCCGGCGGAGAAGGCGGCGCGCGTGCTGCGCGGCGCCGCGGGGTAGGCCGAATGGGCTACACGCGGCTCATGCTTGCTCAATCCGCTGTGCCTTTGTTACTATTCAGGTTCGTTCCCGGGCGGGAATAACTCAGTGGTAGAGTGCGACCTTGCCAAGGTCGAAGTCG
>JBDTWC010000314.1:0-4455 GCA_040006875.1 Acidobacteriota bacterium
ATAGTCTTCCGCGGCTTTCTTCAGCTTGCCGAGGATCATCGCCGAGATCTCGGGGGGCGAGTATTGCTTGCCGCGAATGTCGACCCAGACGTCGCCGTTCTCGTTCTTCGACACGCGATAGGGGACGCGCTTGCCTTCTTCGGTAATTTCGGTGAACTTGCGCCCCATGAAGCGCTTCACGGAGAACACGGTGTTCTCGGGATTGGTGACCGCCTGGCGCTTGGCCACCTGTCCGACCAACCGGTCGCCGTCCTTCGCCACCGCAACCACCGACGGCGTCGTGCGTGCGCCTTCCTGGTTGACGACCACGACGGCTTCGCCGCTCTCCATCACCGCGACCACGGAGTTGGTGGTGCCGAGGTCGATGCCGATCACTTTGCCTTTGGTTGCCATGTGCCTGAAGTCTCCTTCTGTGACTTAAGACGATTGTAGCACACGATTAGTTTCGCAGCAGCAGATTATATGACTAATGATCACTCATATTCGGCCCTGACGCAGACTTGGTGCGTTCGTCCCCTGCCACGACGCGCGCCCCCCATGCCGCCCGAACAGGCGGCGCGGTACAATGTTCATGTTTCCGAGCTTTCCCTATGCGCCCCCTCCCACGCCTGCCTGTTTCCTCCGACGTCGGCGATGTGTCGGCCGATGTCCGACGCCTGTTCGAAGAGCTTTCGCGCCAGCGACCCGAGCGCCGGCACCAGATCACCGGCGAGTGCCTGCCGCTGCTCGATGTCTTCGAAACGCACGACGCCTTCGAGCTGCTGCTCGACGTCCCCGGGCTCGCCGCTGCCAATCTTCGCGTGCTCGTGACGGCCGGCGTGGTCATCATCGCCGGCGAGAAGGACCGTCCCGACCAGTCGTCGCGCGGCCAGGCCAGCTATCACCTGGTCGAGCGCGACTTCGGGCGCTTCGCCCGGGCCGTGCGCGTGCACGCCGCGATCGACGCGGCCACCGCCACGGCCACGCTCAAGGACGGCGAACTCCGGGTGCGCCTGCCCAAGATCGACGAACGGCGCGGCCAGGGCATCCTCGTGCCCGTCACCTCGGACGCGGTGCGATGAAGCTGCTCTTCATCGGCGACATCGTCGGCCGGCCGGGCCGCGATCTGGTGCGCACCGGTCTGGCCGCGCTCGTGGCTCACCACGAGATCGACTTCGTGATCGCCAACGGCGAGAACGCCGCGGCCGGCTTCGGCATCACCCGCGAACTGGGCGAGCAGCTCTTCTCCTACGGCATCGAGGTGATGACCTCGGGCAACCACATCTGGGACAAGAAGGAAGTGCTCGACTACATCACGCGCGAGCCGCGCCTGCTTCGTCCCGCCAACTTCCCCGCCGGAGCGCCAGGCAAGGGCGCGTACCTCGCCACCGCCGCCAACGGCGTGAAGGTCGGCGTCGTGAACGTGATGGGCCGCGTGTTCCTGGCCAGCATCGACGACCCGTTCACGACCGCGGCCCGTGAAGTGGCGCGGCTCAAGGACGAAGGCGCGCAGCTCGTGTTCGTGGACGTGCACGCCGAGGTCACCTCCGAGAAGATCGCGATGGGCTGGTACCTGGACGGCACGGCCACCGCTGTCGTCGGCACGCACACACACGTACAGACGGCCGACAACCGCGTGCTGCCGAAGGGCACCGCCTATCTCACCGACGTCGGCATGACCGGTCCGCACGACGGCGTGATCGGCGTGGAGAAGGGGCCGGTGATCGCGAAGTTCCTGAGCGGCCTGCCCGCCCGCTTCGAAACCGCGAGCGGCGATCCACGCTTGAACGCCGTGGTCATCACTGCCGATCCGGCCACCGGACTCGCGACCGCCATCGACCGGGTCAGCGTGTCGACCGCCGACCTCGGCCGCCTGGCCAGAGTCGAGGCTACGCCGGCACCGTGACCCACAGCGGCTTGCCTTTCGACGATCCGGAGCCCCTGGCGCCGGCGCCTGTGCGCCGCGTGCTGTCGGTCGGCGAGCTCACCGCCACGCTGCGGACGCTGGTCGAGTCGGAGTTCCATGAGGTCTGGGTCGAGGGCGAGCTCTCGGGCGCTCGCGTGTGGAACACCGGGCACCTCTACTTCACGCTCAAGGACGCGCAGGCGCAGCTCAAGGGCGTGATGTTCCGCTCGTCGCTGCGACTGCTCAAGTTCACCCCGGAAGACGGCGCCCGGGTCGTGGCCCGCGGCCGGCTCAGCGTCTACGACCCACGCGGCGAGTATCAGCTCGTGTGCGAGCACATGGAGCCGCGTGGTCTCGGCGCGCTGCAACTCGCCTACGAGCAACTGCGTAAGCGCCTCGCGGCGGAAGGGCTCTTCGATCAGGCGCGCAAACGGCCGCTGCCGTCGCTGCCCCGCCGCATCGGCATCGTCACCTCGCGCGACGGCGCGGCCCTGCGCGACATCATCCGGGTGCTGCGCCGGCGCTATCCGAACGCTCACCTCGTGATCGCGCCGACCCGCGTGCAGGGCGAGGGCTCGGCCGCCGAGATCGCGCGCGCGCTGCGCCTGATCTGCACCGTGGCTGGCGTCGACGTGGTCATCGCCGGACGCGGCGGCGGCTCGATTGAAGACCTGTGGGCGTTCAACGAAGAGATCGTGGCGCGAGCCATCGCCAGCTGTCCGGTGCCGGTGATTTCGGCCGTCGGCCACGAATCCGACGTGACCATCGCCGACTTCGTCGCCGACCTGCGCGCGCCGACGCCGTCGGCGGCGGCCGAGATCGTGGTCGGCCGCAAGGACGAGTTCGTCGGCCAGATCGACGCGCTGCACGGTCGCGCCCGCGCCGCGCTGCGGAACGCGATGCAGCAGCGCCTCACGCGCCTGCACTACGTGGCCGGCCGGCCGGCCTTTGCCGGACTGCCCGGCCGACTCGCTTTCCGCCAGCGGCACGTGATGGAACTGGCCGCTTCGCTGCGCGCCAGCGCGACCTCCGCGCTAACGGCGCGCCGGCGCCGCCTCGACACGCTGGCGCGCGCGCTCGACGGGCACCGCCCGCAGGAACGCCTGGCCCGCGTGCGCGCCTCGCTCGTGGCGCTGCGCGGCCGTCTCGACACCGTGATCCGCCTGCGCCAGCACGGTGCCCAGACCCGGGCGCGTGAAGCCGCGGCCCGCTTGCACGCGCTCAGCCCGCTCGCGGTCTTGGGTCGGGGCTACGCGGTGTGTTGGAATGACGAGCGCACCGCGCTCGTGCGCCGGGCCGATCGGCTGGCGCCCGGCGATCGCGTGCGGGTCACGCTCGGCCAGGGTGAAATCGCTTGCGACGTGCGCGAGGTCTACGCCGACGGGCGCGCTCAAGGGGACGCATGATGGACGACACAATCAAGGACTTCGAGGCCGCCATCGTCGAATTGGCCGCGATCGTGAAAAAGCTCGAGGACGGCGACCTGGCCCTTGAAGCGTCGCTCGCGCTCTACGAGCGCGGCGTGCAACTGCAGCGCTTCTGCCACGAGCGACTCGAGGCCGCCGAACGGCGCATCGACATCCTCAACGAGCGCGGCGAACTGGTGCCCGCCGCCTCGGTGCTCACCGACATCGGGCAGGACGAGGACCACTAGTGCAGTCGTTCGAGAGCTTCGCGGCGGCCTGCCGTGAAGAGGTCGAGCGCGCGCTCGACGCGTTCCTGCCCAAGCCGCCGGCCTGCCCCGCCGTGGTCGCCGACGCGATGCGCTACAGCGTGATGGCGGGCGGGAAACGCCTGCGCCCGATTCTGGTCCTGGCCGCGGCCGACGCGGTCGCGGTGGCGCAGCACGCGGATCGGGAACGGGCCCGGCGCCTGGCGCTGCCGGCGGCCTGCGCGCTCGAGTTCCTCCACACCTACTCCCTCATTCACGACGACCTGCCGGCGATGGACGACGACGCACTGCGGCGCGGCCGGCCCACGCTGCACATGGTGGTCGGCGAAGGACAGGCCATCCTGGCCGGCGACGGCCTGCAGGCCGAGGCGTTCCAACTGATTGCGCGGGAGCCAGACGATGACGACCCGTCGCTGCCCGCCCGCAAGCTGCGCGTGCTCGCCATCGTCAGCGACGCCGCGGGCGCGGCCGGCATGGTCGGCGGCCAGGCCATCGACCTGGCCGCGGCCGGCAAGGGCTCGGGGCCAGCAGTGACGCTCGACGCCCGCTCGTTGGCGGACATGCATGCGCGCAAGACCGGCGCGCTCATCCGGGCCGCGGCGGCCGCCGGCGCGGTGATGGCTGGCGCCGACGCGGCCCGACTCGAGGCGCTCGACCAGTGGGCCGCGCAGGTCGGCCTCGCCTTCCAGATCGTCGACGACATCCTCGATGTCGAAGGCGCGTCGGTGGATCTGGGCAAGACATCGGGCAAGGACGCCGCCGATCACAAGCCGACGTATCCCGCTCTCTATGGCCTCGACCGCTCGAAGGCCCTGGCCGCCGCGGCACGGGAAAGTGCCGCCGCGGCGCTGGCCGATGCCGGCTTGCGCCCGTCGCACCTCGACGCCATCGCCGGGTG
>JBDTWC010000315.1:0-4449 GCA_040006875.1 Acidobacteriota bacterium
ACATCGAGCTGGCGGTTGAAGACCGCGACGGCTCCACCGCCAGCCGGGCGCTGATCTCGTCGTTTGTCAACTCCGGCTACTTCACCTACGCGGGCACCGTGCACGGCCGGCCGGAGCTGAACTGGCTCATCGACACCAACGCGGCCCGCGCCGCGCTGGTGATTCCCGCCGGTTTCGGCAGAAACCTCGATCGCCGTGTGCCGGTGCGCGTGCAGGTGGTGGTCAGCGGCGACAACGCCAACACGGCGGCGGCCGTAGTGGGCTACGCCGGCGCGATCGTGGCCGAGGCCGGCGCCGAGATGCTGGCCGTGTCGTCGGGCGCCACGGGCGCGGCCGCCGGCGTCACCGGAACGACTGGTTCGGCGCCGCGCCCGCTCGTGGGCTTCGAGCCGCGCGTCTGGTACAACCCGCAACTACGCAGCGCGCTCTTCCTGGTGCCCGGCCTCATCGCCTACATCACCATGATCACGGCCGTGATCTCGACCGCACTTGCGGTCGTGCGCGAGAAGGAACGCGGCACCATGGAGCAGATCCGGATGGCGCCGGTGAGCCCAGTGGCGTTTGTGATCGGCAAGACCATCCCCTATTCAGCGATCGCCTTCGTGTCGGCGGTGCTGATCGTGCTCGTGAGCATGGCCCTCTTCGGCCTGCCGCAGAACGGCCCGTGGTGGCTGCTGTTTGTGCTGATCGGCCTGTTCCTGGTGGGCGCGCAGGGGCAGGGCCTGCTGATCAGCACGCTGGCGCAGAACCAGCAGGTAGCCTTCCAGCTCGCGCTGCTCTCGAGCTTCCTGCCCACCTTCATCCTGTCGGGCTTCATCTTCCCGATCACCAGCATGCCGGCGGCGGTGCAGGCGGTGACCCACGTGGTGCCGGCGCGCTACTTCGTGGCCGCGCTGCGTGCGGTCGTGCTGAAGGGCGCGAGTGTGGATGTGGTGTGGCCGCAGATGGGCGCGCTCGCCCTCTTTGCGGCCGTGATGCTGGGCCTGGCGTCCTTCAGGCTCAAGCGGGAGTGGCGCTGATGCGGGCCAGCCTGCGACGCCTCGGCCATCTCGTGCGCAAGGAGCTGATCGAGCTGAAGGCCGATCCGCGCCTCTTCGGGATCGTGATCCTGGCGCCGATCCTTCAGTTGGTCGTGCTCGGCTACGCCGCCACCACCGACGTGAAGGACATCCCGCTGCTGGTCGTCGACGGGGATCGATCGGCCGTGAGCCGGCAGCTGATTGCGCGCTTCGACGTCTCTGCCAACTTCTACATCGTGGACGTGGTGACCGGCGGCAGCTCCGTGGAGCGCCGCCTTGAAGACGGCTCCGCCTGGATGGCGCTGACCATTCCCGCAGGCTTCGGCCAGCGCCTGTCGGCCGGACTCCCCGACACCGTGCAGGTGATCGCCGATGGCACCGACTCGAACTCCACCGGCGTGGCCCTGGGCTATGCGCGCAGCGTGGTCGCCGCATTCAGCGCCGAGAAGACCCGCGCACTCAACCCGGCGCTGGCCGCCCGCGCCGCCCCGATCGAGGCCGACATTCGCGTGTGGTTCAATCCGCGCCTCGAAAGCCGCGACTTCATGGTGCCGGGCATCGTGGCCCTGCTGCTGCTCGTGGTCACGACCAACCTGAGCGCCATGGCGATCGTGCGCGAGCGCGAGGTGGGCACCCTCGAGCAGCTCAACGTGACCCCCCTGGCGCGCTGGGAGCTGATCGTGGGCAAGCTTCTGCCCTACGCGCTCATCGGCATGTTCGACGTGGTGCTCGTGACGCTGGTGGCCGTGTACTGGTTCGAGGTGCCGTTTCTGGGCAGCTTCCCGCTACTCTTTGCGTGCAGCATGATCTACCTGCTGAGCACGCTCGGCCTGGGCCTGTTCGTGAGCACCATCTCGCAGACGCAGCAGCAGGCGTCGATGACGGCCACGTTCTTCTTCCTGACGCCGATGATCTACCTGTCGGGCTTCACGTTCCCGATCGAGAACATGCCCGGGTGGATTCAGTGGGTGACGTATCTCATCCCGCTGCGCTACTTCCTGGTGATCGTGCGCGGGATCTTCCTGAAGGGCGTCGGCGTAGTTGTGCTGTGGCCGCAGATTGCGGCGCTACTGGCGTGTGGGCTGGTGCTGATCGCGCTGGCGACGCTCAGGTCGAGCAAGCGACTGGCGTAGGCCACGAGACGCCAATCGCCTAAACTGCCACGCGGAGGCCTGCATGCGCGAGCGCGTCCCGTTCCGTAATCGTGGTCTGGTCGAATGGCTCCTCGCCTTCATGGTGCTAGTTGCGGCCGTACCGGCGTCCGGGCAGCAAGTCATGGTCAGCGGGTCCACCGGCACGACGCTGTTCGACCTCTCCACTGGCACGACCCGATGGGCGTCTCCGGAGAACCTTGCGTTCTACGGCGCGCAGGTTTCTGCCGACGGCCGGTTTGCCGTTGGCGTGGAGTTGCCGGGACCCACGATCGACATCCGCGAGGTGCGCGTGACCGACCTGGCCACGGGCATCCACGTCGACGTGCCGGCATCGTTCGAGCCTCGCGCCGCACATCCAACGTCGTTGGCCTTTTACGGCCTGAGCGGGGGACCACTCAGCTTTGGCTACATGCAGCGCGGCACTCCGGCTCGCCTCGACCTCGGTGGACTCACGCTCTACGGCGGCTGTCCGCCACTGCAGACGATCACGGTCGAGCTCTCTGGTGACGGAGCCCGACTGTTCGCCCTGTGCGCGTCCGGCCTGATCGTGGTGATCGACACCGCGACTGGCACGGCGACGGACACGCTGCTGTATGTGGGCTCGGCAACCTTCAAGTCCAACTACGACGGCACCTCGTTGTTGATCGCTTGGAACCCGGCCATGCCGACCGTCGATCTCGTCGACATCGCCACGTCGACACTTCTGGCGAGCACGGGGCCGATCTCGTCCTACGGCGTGGCCATCGGCCACATCTCGCCAGATCGCCGGCTGGCCATCATCGATCTCCTGTCGTTCCCGGTGCCTTTGCCCCACCACCAGAGCGTCGTGCTCGACGTCGGCACCTTCACGTTTGGGCCTACGCTCGCGGGCATCGACGTGCGGATTGCCAGCATCAGCCCCGACAACCGCACGGCGTATTCGTCGTCGTTCCCCCGATTCGGTCCTGGTTCGATTCAAACGAACGACTTGACCTCTGGGGCCGTCACGGCATCCGCGGGCAACTTCACTGGGATGCTGGCGGTCAGCCACTCGCCTCTGCCTCCGGTTGCCACGGCGACCGTAAGCGGCACTCGGGTCGACCTTTCGTGGACCGCGCCGCGTGGATCCCCGATGGCAACGGACTACGCGTTGGAGATCGGCAACCGGCCGGGATCGTCGAACCTGGGCACGGTGACGCTGGGGTCCCAGCCGTCGCTGAGTGTGCCGGCCGTACCCGGGGGCCGCTACTACGTGCGGGTGCGCGCCAGAAACGTCGCCGGCGTGAGCGAGCCCTCGAACGAACTCGTCGTCGACGTGCCGTAGCTCTTCCTGACGGGCGGAGGCAAGGCCGCGGTCAGCGCTGCGCGTAGTGATTGGTCTGGCCCGCACTCGGACGCCACAGCACGTCGATGGCGTAGGCCAGGTCGAAGCGCGTGCCGTCCCACGGCGCCGGCGGATCCATGGCCGACACTTCGACGAACTCGTAGCAGGCAGCAGGCGTGTCAAGCAGCCGCGCGCCATCCGGCTGCCAGAACTCGAGCGTCCCGAATTTCCCGGCCGTCACAGCGAAGCCGCCCTCGTGCACGGCGCGATGATGTCGCCGGCACAGCAGCACGAGGTTGTCGAGACTGGTGGGGCCGCCATCCGCCCAGTGTTCGATGTGATGCGCGTCGCAGCGACGAGAGGTGCAGCCGGGGAAGCGGCAGGTGCGATCGCGAGCCGCGACCGCACGACGAATGGACGCCGGCACGGTGCGTGTGCGACGACCCGCGTCGCGCCCGTCGCCATTACCGTCGTGTCGCATGGTGATCACCGCGGCGTCGCACGAAATGCGTCGCGACGTTTCCGCGGAAACGCGCACGGCGCCGTGATCGAGTTCCACGACCCCGCCGGTGTGATCCTCGGCGGACTCAGCGTCGGCCGTCGCCTCTACGTGCAGCACCACCTGATAGCGGTCACCAGCGGTGCCGCGATCGAGGTCGGCAGCGAGCGCGGCTTCGGCGAGTAGGGCCAACGCGTCGGCACGACGCTGCCCCGGCATGATCTCTTCGGTGAGCGTCTGGCCAGTCGGGCTCGATCGCGCGTCCTGGAACAGCCGGTCGGCGGCGGCCTCGATCGCGCGCACCACGACGGCGCCGGCCTCGGGCGTGAGCCGTCCGCGCAGCACCACCATGCCGTCGTCGTCGACCCACGTGCGCAGCTCGCGAGCGAGGTGCCGTCGCTCGTCCTCGCGCGCCTCCGACGCGCGGTCTACCCGGCGCCAGCCACGCACGAACCGCTCGACGTGTGCGGCGGT
>JBDTWC010000316.1:0-4443 GCA_040006875.1 Acidobacteriota bacterium
CGCGTCGCTCAGTGGATCCCAGCCGATGGCGTTGATGGTGAAGTCGCGGCGGCGCGCCGCCTCGGCGAACGGCAGGTCGGGATCGCCCTCGACCGCGAAGGCGGTGTGGCCGCGTCCCGTCTTCGACTCGCGGCGTGGCAGGGCCACATCGATCGGGCCCAGCTTGTAGACGGGAAACGCACGTCCCACTGGTTCCACGCGCCCGATCGCGCCGAGCATCGCCGGCAGCGCGTCCTGCGGCACGCCGAACACCTCGAGGTCGAGGTCTTTGGCGGCCCGGCCGAGGAGTCGGTCGCGCACGAAGCCGCCCACGACCAGCGCCCGGCCGCCGCGAGCGCGGGCGGCGAGCGCCACGGCGCGGGCCACGTCGAGCGGCAGCGCCGGGCTGGATGGCGAAGAGTGAGAGTCGGACACGTCGCCATCGTATCCCGCGCGGAATCTGACAGAATCACCTCGCCATGGACACCGTCGACCGCCTGCTGCGCGACCTGGTCGCCATCGACTCGGTAAACCCCACGCTCGTGCCCGGCGCGGCTGGCGAGGCCGCCGTCGCCGCCCGGTTGGTGCGCGAGTTCGAGGCGATGGGCCTGCAGGTCGAGGTGCAGGAGGTGGCGCCCGGCCGGCCCAACGTCGTGGCCACGCTCGAAGGGCGCGCGCCGGGTCGATCCTTGATGCTGTGCGGCCACATCGACACCGTCGGGGTGGCGGGCATGGCGGCGCCGTTCACGCCGGTCGAGCAGGACGGCCGCCTCTACGGCCGCGGCGCTCAGGACATGAAGAGTGGCGTGGCGGCGATGACCGACGCAGTGCGCGTGGTGGCGGCGGGCGGCGGCCTGGCGGCGGGTCGCGTGATCCTTGCGTGCGTGGTCGACGAGGAGCACTCGAGCATCGGCGCCGATGCGCTCGTGACCCGCTGGCGGGCCGATGCCGGGGTCGTCACCGAGCCCACCGATCTCGACGTCGCGGTCGTGCACAAGGGCTTTTCGTGGAGCCAGATCGAGACCATCGGGCGAGCCGCGCACGGCAGCCGTCCGGCCGACGGCGTCGATGCGATCCTACACATGGGCCGGGTGCTCGGCGCGCTGCAAGAACTCGAAGCCGGGCTCCGCACCGGCGCACGGCATCCGCGCCTGGGACCGGCGTCGTTGCACGCGTCGACCATCGAAGGCGGTCGCGAGTTGAGCAGTTACCCCGATCTCTGCACGCTGCACCTCGAGCGCCGCACGCTGCCGGGCGAGGCCGAGGACGTGCTGACCGAGGAAATCGCCGCCATCATCGCCCGCCTCACCGCCGCCGACCCGTCGTTCCGCGCCGAAGTCACCACGTTGTTCGGCCGCCCGCCCTACGAGATCGACCCGACCCACCCCTTGCCACAGGCGCTGACGGCCGCGGCGAAATCGGCAGGTTGCCGCGCCGACACCATCGGCATGAGCTTCTGGACCGATGCCGCGGTGCTCGGCGCCGCCGGCATTCCCTCGGTGCTCTTCGGGCCGACTGGCGCCGGACTGCACGGCGTCGACGAGTGGGTCGACCTGCACAGCGTGCGGCAGTGCCGCGATGCTCTCGCCATGCTTATTCGCGACTGGTGTCGCTAGTTGCAACGGGGCAACGGGGTAACGGGGTAACGGGATATCGGGGTCTGGCACCGAGACATCCTCCGCCGTCGCAGTTTCTGCGCCCTCGATGCTCAGCGATCGCGCAGGATGCCCTTCAAGACGAACGCCACGTTGGCGGGTCGCTCGCCCAGGCGGCGCATGAAGTACGGGAACCACTGCTTGCCGAACGGCACGTAGACGCGCACGCGGTAGCCCTCGGCGGCGAGCGACGCCTGTAGATCGCGGCGGATGCCGTAGAGCATCTGGAACTCGAAGCGGTCGACGCCGAGGCCGCGCTCGCGCGCGTGGGCCTTGACGGCGTCGATCATCGCCGGGTCGTGGGTGGCGATGGCCGGATAGGGATTGTGATCGAGCAGCCGCTTGGCCAGGGCGATGAATGCCGCGTCCACGTCTTTGATGTCGCTGAAGGCGACGGTCTTCGGCTCGCGGTAGGCGCCCTTGACGAGGCGTACGCGGGCGCCGAGCGCGTTGAGCCGGTCGATGTCGCCCGGACTGCGCAGCAGGCACGACTGGATGACCGTGCCCACGTTCTGGTATCCGAGCGCCCACAGCGTGTCGATGACGTCGAGGGTGGGGTCAGTGTAGGGCGAGTTCTCCATGTCGACGCGCACGAAGAAGCCGTGCTGGGCGGCCGGATCGAGAATCCGGCGCAGGTTGTCGATGGCGGTGGCCCGATCGATGTCGAGCCCGAGCTGCGTGAGCTTCAGCGACAGGTTCCGTTCCACGTCGGCGGCCATCACCTGCTCGATGATGCCGAGGTAGTCGCGCGTGGCGGCCGCGGCCAGTTCCACCGTCGCCACGCTTTCGCCCAGGTAGTCGAGCGACACGCCGAAGCCCTTGGCGCCGAGCGTGCGGGCAGCGTCGATGGCTTCGGCCACCGACTCGCCGGCGATGAAACGACGCGCGAAGCCGTAGCCCGGAGCCATGCCGTAGCGTGAGGCGAGGCGACGCAGTAGAGCGACACGGGCCAGGCCGTGGAAAATCGTTTTCGACGTGACGGCGAGCATCAATCCCTCGGTACGGGGGCGGGTAGCAGGTGTTCGATAGTGCGCGCGTAGTAGCGCAACAGACCGCGTTCACGCACCCGGAAGAGCCCGTCTTCCCGGGCGATGATGCCGCGATCTTCGAGTGGGCCGGCGGCGGCTGCGATCACCTCGGCGGCGGTGGTGACGTCGAGGTTGGCGCCGGCGGCGCGGAGCGGCCCGAGCATCGCCTCGATGCGGGCCGCCAGATCGGCTTCGGGAATCGACGGCCCCATGGCCGCGGCCATGAGCGCCGTCGGGAGCACCTTGATCTGCTTGCCGATGCGCTCGAGCACGAGATGGCCCAGATCGAGCACCGAACGGCGCGAGTCGCCGGCGAACTCGTCGACCGCAATCGGCTCGCCAAAGGTGACGAAGGCACGGCTGCGGTAGCCCACGGCGTAGCGCACCATCTCCGCCACCTCGCGGCTGAAGGCACGCTGGCGTCCCTTCACCCGCTGTCGCGCCAGCACGTGATCCTCGAGCACGAGGTCGTAGGCGATCGACACCGGCACGATCACCATGCCGGGCTGGCCCGATTGCAGGCACGCGGTGAGCAACCCGGTCTTGGGCGTCTTCAGCTCGCCGCTGTAGCTGCGGCCGCCTTCCGGATAGAAGAAGAAGTCCTGACCGCGCAGCAGCTCCGCCACGTAGGCCTTGAGCGTGATGTGATAGGCCGGATCCTTGGTGTTGCGGCGGATCGGCAAAGCGCCGGTGACGTGACGATGGATGAGCCCGAGCGGTCCGCCGAACAGGTTGATGCCGGCGGCGATGATCGGCGGCCGCAGACCGGCGTCGTCGAGGGCCAGCAGCTCCAGCAGGTAGTCCATGTGACTGCGATGGTTCGATGCGTAGACCAGGCGGCAGCCGCGCGCCACCGCGGCCGTGGCCCGCTCGACGTGCTCGTCGCTGCGTTCGAGCTTGCGCAGGATCGGATAGAGCGGGTATTCGAGCGCGCGATAGAGCTCGTAGCGCTGCGTGGTGCGCAGTTCGTCGAGGTAGCCCTCGACCCGCGCCCGGGCCTCTTCCCCGCGCACACCGTGACTGCCGTCGAGATACTTCGCGACCTCATCGCGGGCGAAGACCGCCTGCGCAATCTCGTCGGTGGTCATGCCGTGCGGTCCATGGCGCGGCAGATCGCGGCGGCGAACTCGCTGGTCGTGGCCGTGCCGCCGATGTCGCGCGTGCGCACCGAACCGGCCAGCACCGAGGTCACCGCGCCCATCACGCGATCGGCCACTGCATCCTCGTGCAGGTGGTGCAGCATCAGCACGCTCGAGAGGAGCAACGCCAGCGGATTGGCCAGATCCTTCCCGGCGATGTCGGGGGCGCTCCCGTGCACGGCTTCGAATACGCCGACGCCGTCGGCACCGAGGTTTGCGGCCGGCACGACGCCGAGGCCGCCGACCAGGCCGGCGCACAGGTCCGACACGATGTCGCCGTAGAGGTTGGGCAGCAACAGCACGTCGAAGCGCTCGGGGAACATCACGAGCTGCATGCACGCGGCGTCGACGATGCGCTCGTCGTAGGTGATCTCGGGAAAGTCCTGAGCGACGCGGCGGGCACACTCGATGAAGAGCCCGTCGCTCAGCTTCATGATGTTGGCTTTGTGCACCGACGTCACGCGCTTCCGCCGGTGGCGCCGCGCATGCTCGAAGGCGAAGCGCGCGATCTTGGTCGAGGCCACCTCGGTGATGATCTTGATGCTCTCGACCACGCCTGGCACGACCGTGTGCTCGAGGCCCGCGTAGAGGTCTTCGGTGTTCTCGCGCACGATCACCAGATCGATGCCTTCGTAGCGCGAC
>JBDTWC010000317.1:0-4415 GCA_040006875.1 Acidobacteriota bacterium
GCACGTCCCACCAGATCTTCTTGGCGTTGTCGATGCAGTTGGTGCGGATGAGCAGGTTGACGAAGCGCTCGTAGTCGGCCCAGCCGCTGAACGTATCGGGGATGTTGGTGCGCGGGAACTTGTCGAAGACCTTGCAGCGGTAGGACTTGAGCCCGGTGTTCATGCCGAGCCAGAAGGGCGAGTTGGTCGACAGCGCCAGCAGGTGCGGCAGGAAGTAGCGCACCTGATTCATCAAGTGGATGGCCGTTTCGCGGTCCTCCACCCCGATGTGCACGTGCAGCCCGAAGATCAGGTTCGAGCGGGCCACCAGCTGCATGTCTTCGACCACCTGCAGGTAGCGCTCATCGGGCGAGATGTCTTGCACGCGCCAGTCGGCAAACGGATGGGTGGCGCCGGCGACCAGGGCCAGGCCGTTGTCGCGGGCCAGGCTCACCATCTGGCGGCGCAGGGTCACCAGATCCTCGCGCGCTTCGCCCATGTTGCGGCACACGCCGGTGCCGACTTCGACCACCGACTGGTGCATCTCCGACTTGACCTTCTCCTTCATCACCCGATGGCCCTGCGCCATGAGCTCGGTCTGGATGTGCGAGCGCAGGTCGAAGGTGTCCGGATCGACGGTCTGGTATTCCTCTTCGATGCCGATCGAAAAGGACGGCTTCATGGCCGGCCCTTGAGCAGCGGAGCCCAGCGCAGATCGAGCGGCACGGGCTTCTCCTGCGCCTTCTTGACGGCAAGGGCCGCCACTTTCTCGACGATCCACGCGAAGTTGTCTGGTCCGACCGAATGCGGATCGGCGTCGGGCGCGGCATTCATGAAGTCGATGGCGTAGGGTACGCCGTCTTCCACCGCGAATTCCACGGTGTTGAGGTCGTAGCCGAGCGCGCGGCACAGCGTCAGGGAGTCTTTCGTGACCCGTTCGATGAGTGCCGCGGGGTAGTTCGGCGGGTTCTTCACGTAGCGCTCGTGGAACGGCGCCCGCGGGTCGTAGGGCATCACGTGCACGTCTGCCTGCCCGACCACGTAGCAGCGGAAGTACTCATTGAACTTCACCGCCGTCTGCAAGGTCATGCAGAGCGTGCGCGTCTGGTCGTAGGCGGCGAAGAACTCCTCGCGCGATTTCACTTGGAACACGTCGCGCCAGCCGCCGCCGTCGAACGGTTTGAGGAAGGCGGGGAAGCCGATGTACTCGAACACCTCATCCCAGTTGAGTGGGTAGAGCAGGTTCCGCATCGACTTGTCGGTCGTACCGGGCGGATGTTCCTTGTGCGGCAGCAGCACCGTTTTCGGCACCGCGACGCCGAGCCGCTTGCCCAGCGCGTAGTTGAAGAACTTGTCGTCGGCGCTCGACCAGAACGGGTTGCTGATGACGTAGGTGCCGTCGAGGGCGGCCGTCTTGAGCCACGCGCGGTAGAACGGGATGTCGTGCGAGATGCGGTCGACCACCACGCGGTAGGGGCAGGGGCCATCCATCTTCACCCCGCCGATCTCCACGAACTCGGCGCTGATGCCGGGCACGCCCATGCCGTTGATGCGCTCCACGAGCGCGCCGGGAAAGACGTTTTCCATTCCAAACAGAACGCCAATTCTCGCCATAGCCGCTGCTCCCCCTGGCGCGCGTTCGCTCATCGCCGCGCGCGACCTCAGCTTAGTGCAAGGCCGGGGCGTACGTCAGCGGGGCGGGCGGCCGGGCGGCCCGATTGAGGGCCGGCACGCCGGTGGCCGATTGCTTCCGCATGCCCGTTCCCATGCGCTTCCTCGCCGCGCGCTTGCTCGTCGCCGCCCTGGTCCTGGCTCCGGCGATGGCCGCGGCACAGTCGCTCGGAACCCTTACCTGGCAGCTGCAGCCGTTCTGCAACCGCCTGACACTGACCATCGACCAGTCGGGATCGACCTATTCGTTGCAGGGCTTCGACGACCAGTGCGGCGTGGACCCCGGCCGTCGCGCCGCCGCTGTCGGCACGGCGGTGCTGAATGGCGACGGCTCGGTCGAACTCGGCGTCACCATCGTGACCGCACCGAGCGGCCGGGCCGTGCACGTCGATGCCCGGGTGAGTCCGGCCACCGGCCAGGGCACCTGGCGCGACGACGCGGAGAATGCCGGCACGTTCGCCCTCGACGCGGCCACCGGCGGACCCGAACGGCGCGAGCCGACCAGCGCTCCGGCCCCGGGCTCGTACATCGACGTGACCGGCGCTTCCCTGATGGGCTCGCATGGATTCGGGGTGATCGTCACCTCGCCCATCGTGGCGCAGGGCGCCGCCATCTACGCCCAATGGGGCGAGGCCCCGTCGCCGTCTGCGGCGTTGGCCTCGGCGGTGCAAGGGGTGAGCCGCGACCACGTCGGCGTGGCCGGCGTGAGCTCGACCAGCGTGGGGGTCTTCGGCGGCTCGACCACGGCTGAGGCCGTGATGGGCTTCAGCAGTGCCGGCGCGGGCCTGTCAGGGTACTCGGTGAGCGGGCCGGCCGTCCGGGCGACCTATGTCGGCGCCGGGCCCGGCGTGGCGCTCGACCTTGGCAACGGCGGCATCTGGGTCGGCGGTCCGGTGCGACCGGCTTTCCAGCACACGGTCACGGTCTCGAACGCCAGCGGCAACCTCTCCTTCCTCGACCACCCGCTGCTGAACGGACAGCCGTCGGCCATGGTTCTGGTGACCCACGTCTTCGGCCCTGGCTCCAATGTCTACGTGCCGGCCGTGGGCGTGTACTACGACGTTGTCGCCGCGCGCTGGGCTATCTACCGGGAAGACGTCGCCGCCATGCCGGTGAACGCGAAATTCAACGTGCTCGTCGTCAACCAGTAGCCTGGCGCCACGCTTACGGCAGGTAGGCGTTGGCCATCGGCAGCCAGTCGGGCCAGTCGTGCTTGCTGCCATGACCCCACACGTGCAGTGAGTGCGGAATGCTCTTGGCGCTGAGGATGCCCGAGAAGTCTTCACTGGCCTGGCGGCAGATGTCCCACTCGCCGGTGGCGAGCACGAACTTGTTGCGCCGGTACTGGTCGAGGAAATACGAATTGCCCAGGTTGGGCAGGAACGCCGGCGGGTTCAGCAGATAGGCGTCGGTGTCGGCGTAGCCGTGCAGGAACTGGCTGATGTCGAAGGCGCCGCTCATCGTGGTGCAGGACGTGAACACGTGGGGATGGCGCAGGGCCATGACCATGGCGTGATACGCGCCGAAGCTGCAACCGGTGACGCCGATGCCTTGGTGCCCGTTGAGCTGCCGGATGAGTGGGACCACGTCGCCGAGGATGTACGACTCGTATTGCAGGTGCCGCTCGATGCGCTGGCGCGGATGCAGGCGCTTGTTGTACCAGCTCTCGCTGTCGACCGACGACACGCAGTAGAGCTGCAGCCCGCCGTGTTCGAGCTTCTGCCGCAGCGCCCCCACCATGCCGCGATCCTCGTACTCGAAGTACGCGCCCATGGAACTGGGGAACACGATGACCGGCGGGCCGCCGTGGCCGAAGACCAGGAGATCCATGTCCCGGCCGAGCGAATGAGAGTGCCAACGGTGGTAGTCGCGCGTCATCGATATGAAATCCTGAGTGCTGGCGCAGGGCGCGGCGCCAGCAGGACCTCTATACTAATAGGGTCGGGCCGTCCGGCGCCCGTCCGCCCGTGATCTCCGCCGTGCCATCACCCCATCTCGACCACTTCCTCGCCGTCACCTCCCGGTTCCTCGACCGCGAGCGCGACCTGGTCGTCTACCTGCCGCCCGGCTACGAGGCCAGCGCGGGCCGCCGCTATCCCGTGCTCTACATGCACGACGGCCAGAACCTCTTCGATCCCGCCACCTCGTTTGTACGCGGCCACTACTGGCGCCTGGGCGAGATGGCCGACATGCTCATCGCCGAGGGCCGGGTGCAGCCGCTCATCATCGTGGGCGTGAACCACACCGGACACGGGCGCCTGCAGGAATACACGCCCACGCGCGACCGGCGCCTAGGCGGCGGCCTGGCCAAGGCCTTCGGCCGGCTCCTGGTCGAGGAACTGAAGCCGTTCATCGACTCGCACTATCGCACCCGCCCCGAGCGCGAACACACCGGGCTCGGGGGCTCGTCGCTCGGCGGCTTGTCCACGATCTACCTCGGCCTGCGCCACGCCGATGTCTTCGGGCTGCTGGCCGTGATGTCACCGTCGGTGTGGTGGGGCCGGCGCGCCATCCTGCGCTACGTGCCCAAGGCGAAGCCGCGGCCCGATACCCGCATCTGGCTCGACATGGGCACGGCCGAGAGCCGCAACGGCATTGCGGATGCGCGCAAGCTGCGCAGTGCGCTCGTGAAGGCCGGGTGGCGCGAAGACGTGGACCTCGCCTACTCGGAGCTGCAAGGCGGCACGCATTCCGAACACGCCTGGTCACAGCGGATTGGCGATGTGCTCCAGTTCCTCTACCCCGGCGACTTCGGCCAGTGGTGA
>JBDTWC010000318.1:0-4415 GCA_040006875.1 Acidobacteriota bacterium
GATCACCAGGCCGAGCGAGAAGATGTCGCTGCGCTCGTCGAGCACCTCGCCTCGCGCCTGCTCGGGCGACATGTAGGCCATGGTGCCGAGCGCGATTCCGGCGCGCGTGGCGTCCTTGGTTTCGTCGTCGGAGGTATGCGTGGCCGTGGGCAGCGCCTTGGCCAGGCCGAAGTCGAGAATCTTGAGGTGGCCCTCGGCCGTGATCATGACGTTCGACGGCTTCAGGTCGCGATGGATGATGCCCTTGCGGTGCGCGGCCACCACCGCCTCGGCCATCTGCGCGGCGAACTCGAGCACGCGCTCACGGGGCAGGCCGCCCTGCGGGATGAGGCCGTTCAGCGCCTGGCCCTGCACCAGTTCCATGGTGAGAAACGGCACGCCCTCGAGTTCTTCCACCGAGTAGATGGTCACGATGTTCGGATGATTGAGCGCAGCCACGGTGTGCGCCTCGCGCTCGAATCGCGCCCGGGCATCGGGACTGTCGATCTTGAGCACCTTGAGGGCGACGTCGCGCTTCAGGCGGGAGTCGCGGGCGCGGTACACTGCTCCCATGCCGCCGGCGCCCAGCAGCTGGCCGATGTCGTACGGCCCGAACGAGCGCCCCGGTGTGACTGGCATGCCCGGAAATTATATCGGTTCCCCTGCGGGTGGGACCACGACGCGAAAGGAGACGGCGCACCCATGGGTCACCGGTAGCGCGCGCTGATGGACTTGATGGCCGATCTCGCTCTGGTGCTGATTGCCGCCCTCTCGGGCGGCATCTTGGCCCACCGTCTCGGACAACCGTTGATCGTCGGCTACATCCTGGCCGGCGTCCTCATCGGGCCCTTCACCGCCGGGCCCACCGTCATCAACGCCCACAACATCGAACAGCTCGCCGAACTGGGCGTGGTGCTGCTCCTCTTTTCACTGGGCCTCGAAGTGTCGTTTCGCGAGCTGGCACCGGTGCGCGCCGTGGCCCTCGTCGGCGGCGCCATCCAGGTGCTGCTCACCATCGCGCTCGGCTTCGGTCTCGGTCTCGGCCTCGGCTGGGAGTGGCGTCAGGCGGTGTGGTTCGGCGGTCTGATCGCGCTCTCGAGCACGATGGTGGCGCTCAAGACCATTCAGGCGCAGGGCCGACTCGGCACGCTGTCGAGTCGCGTGATGCTCGGCATCCTGGTGGTGCAGGACCTGGCCGTCGTGCCGTTGATGATCGTGCTGCCCGAGCTGAGCGATCCAGCGGGCGACATGACCAAGGTGCTGATCGCGGCCGGCCGGGCCGGGCTGCTGCTCGGCGTGATCGTGCTCTTCTCGACCAAGGTGGTGCCGCGCCTCATGGCGTTTGTGGCCCGCTGGAACTCGCGCGAGCTGTTCTTCCTGGCCAGCATCGCCCTGGCCGTGGGCGTGGGCTACATGGCGTTCGAGTTCGGCTTGTCGATGGCCATCGGCGCCTTCGTGGCCGGCCTGGTGGTGAGCGAATCCGACTACGCCCACCAGGCGCTCAGCGACGTGGCCCCGCTGCGCGATCTCTTCGGCATGCTGTTCTTCGTGTCGGTGGGCATGCTGCTCGATCCGGTGATGGCGTGGCATCAGATCGGCGCCCTCGTCGTGGTGGTGGCGGCGATCATCGTCGGCAAGGGTGCGATCCTGGCCGGCGTGGTGCGCGCCTTCGGCTACTGGAACGTGGTGCCGCTGGCCGTGGGACTCACGCTCTTCCAGGTCGGCGAGTTCGCGTTCGTGCTCGCCCGCGTGGGCCAGTCGAGCGGTGCGCTCTCAAGCGAGGTCTACGCCATGACCATGAACGCGGCCATCGTCACCATGACCCTGACGCCGCTGCTCTCGGGCCTGGTGCCGCCGCTCTACGAGAAGCTGTGGCCCCGGGTGTCGCGCGAGGCGCATGAGTCGAGCAACATCCCCGCGCACGGCCTGAGCGATCACGTCGTGATCGCCGGCGCGGGCCGGGTCGGCCGCAGCGTGGCCGACGCGCTCGCCGATCTGCACCTGCCGTTTGTGATGGTGGAGGCCAACGATCGGCGCGTGCAGCAGGTGCGCGATGCCGGCCAGCCGGTGATCTACGGCGATGCCACCCAGGCGGTGGTGCTCGCGGCGGCGGGCGTGTCGCGGGCCCGGGCCATCCTCGTCACCGTGCCGGTGTTCGCGGATGTGCGGAACATCGTGGCCGGGGTACGGGAGGTGCGCGGCGACCTGCCGATCATCGCCCGTGCCGATGGCACCGAGGCGGTGCAGGCGCTCTATGCGCTCGGCATCCAGGAGGTGACGTCGCCCGAGTTCGAGGCGGCCATCGAGATGACGCGGCAGGCGCTGATGTACTTTAACGTGCCGGCCCACGACGTGTTGAGCGTGGCCAGCGCGATTCGCCGCGCGCGCTACGTGCAGCCCGACGCGTCGGGGCTGGCGCTGATGTCGCAGTTGAGCGAGGTAGCGCGTCACCTCGACGTCAATTGGGTGAGCGTGCCGGCGGGCAGCCCGCTCGACGGGCGGTCGCTGGCCGACTTGCGGCTGCGAGCCACGACTGGCGTGTCGGTGGTCGCGATCGTGCGCGACGGCGCGCTGACCTCGAATCCCGATGGTGCGGCGCGCCTGGAGCGCGGCGATCTGGTGGCCGTGCTCGGCACCCGCGAACAGACGGCCGCGTTGGAGCGGATGCGGCTCACGCCGGCCGGGTCCGCAGTGACCGCGACCGGCGCGTAATCGGGCCGCGTCTGGACGTTACTTGCCGGAGAGGCTGAGGTCGAGGCCGATGAAGGCCGTCGCCGACGACGTGAGTCCCTTGTCGGAGATCGGCAGCAGCACGCCCGCGGTCAGGAGCGTCGTGCCGGTGACGTTGTACTTCACGCCGAAGGCGCCGCGCAGGATGTTGACGCCGCCGCTCAGGAACTGCGGTTCGGCGGCCGAATAGATCACGTTGATGTTGCGGTCGCCGAGCGGAAAGATCCGATCCAGGGGGCCGTCCTTCAGCTCGCTGATCTCGGCCAGGCCGTTCTTCAGATATTGACCGAGCAGTTCAGCCGACACCGTCAGCTTCTTGCTCGGCAAGAGCGCTGCATCGAGGGCCACGCCGTAGTCGCCCTGGTCGGTCAGCCCGCCCACGCGGTAGCCACCATTGACGTGGAACGTGAGCGTGTCGGTAAGCGCCGACGACGCGATCAGACTGAGGCGCGTGCTGGTCTTGCCGGCGCCGAGAAAGTTGTCTTCATCGCCGGTGGGGAGGCGCACATCGACCACCGCGGCCGCGGCCTGCCGGCCCTGCGCGCCGAAGCCATACTTGGCGCGCAGCGTGATGTCGCCGACGCCAGAGGCCGACACGCTGCCGGTATTGGGGGAGCCGGTGGGATCGAAGTTGCTACCCTTCGGGCCTTTGGTGAAATACGCCTGGTCGGACGGCGTGAAGGGGTAACTGCGCGAGACGTCGTAGTTCCAGTAGCGGCGGGCGTCGATCTTCAGCGACGACCAGGGCACGACCACGCCGATATCGAGCGAGCGCGTGACGCCGTACGAGGCCAGCAGGTTGACGGTCGTGACCTTCGGCGTGGCCGTGAGGTACTCGGTGATGAACTGCTCGTAGTTGTCGTCGAGAAAGCGCACGCGGTTGTCGAAGAGCAGCACGCCATCGTCGTTCAGATTCCGGCCCTCGAACTTCGAGTACGAGGCGTGCGTGAAGCCGAGGCCGGCGTTGAACACGCCCTTGCCGTTGGTGTAGGGTCGCTCCACGAACAGCGGTCCGAAGCTCTGGCTCTTGAGCGTGTGCTCACCGGTGCGTGGATCGAACTCGTAGGAGAAGCCAGCCGACGACGCCCCGACCGGCGCCGTCGAGATGCCGATGGCGATGCTCTTCGAGAACTCGTCGATCAGATCCTGCGTGCGCTGCGGATTCGAGAACGGGCCGAGCTGACGGTTGACGATGAGCTGCGTGAACAGCGCCCGGGCCGAGCCGGCGTCGACCTGCGCAGCGGCGGGTTGTGGCCACAGTCCGCCGAGCAGCAGGCACGTCATCACGACGAACAGTCGGGTTGGCACCATGCGTGACGGAACAGGCGTGCAGGTCATGTGGGTGGCTCCGGATTGAGGTGTCGCCCAAACGCAGGCGATGGGGCGCGATTGTATCACCGGGCTGCGCCGAGGTTTTCGACCCCGAGGAGCGTCCAGCCCTTGCCGCGCCGTTCGAACCGGAAGCGATAGGCGCGGGTCTGCGTGGTCGTCGTGTCGGGTCGCAACGCGCGCTGCGTGACCTGCACGGTCGAGCGGACGTCGGCCCGTTCGTCCTCGAAGCGGATGCTCGTGTCGTTTGTGGTCCAGGTGATGCTGCGGTACGAGTTGAACACGTTCCGGAAGCTGCTTTCGTCGCCGCCCGTCATCGCGGGCCACACCGCCCGAAGCGCCTTGAGATCCTTGCTCTGATAGGCCTGGCCGAAGGC
>JBDTWC010000319.1:0-4410 GCA_040006875.1 Acidobacteriota bacterium
AGATTGTGTACGCGGGCGCCACGCACCGCTATCCAGTCGTGCGGCATACCAATGGTCGGGCTGTCGAGCCCTGATCCAACCTCTCATTCTACCTCTGCGACCCGCGCGCGGTCGCGTTTCGAGTAGGCACTACCCGCGTGGGCACCCACTGCCCCGTCACCGGCGACGCGTCCGGCGGGCGCGGTGACGAATCCTGCGGAAAAACGCGCCCCGCCCGGCGCAGCGACCGGGTTACCGGCTGGCCTTGGCCTTGCAGTCGAGGGCAGCGTCCGCGGCACCACGGAGTAGGGCGCTGGAACGCTGCCGCTCGGACAGGGAGGCGACACCCGAGGTCAGGAAACGAGGCGTGAGATGGAACGGACAGCAACGAGTTGGCAGGTGCTGGTGTTGACGGCGGCACTGGCTGCAGGAACCACGGAAGCGGGCGCGCACGACGTGCAGGGCGCGGCCCCGGCCGAGACCCGCGTGACCCCACAATCGCCCGAAGCGGAGGCCGCACTGGTGTTCAGCGCTGATGTCGTCGTCGACGAGAGCATCGTCGACGACCGCGGTCGCCTGGTCGAGACTCGACCGCAGACCCGCTACCGCCTGGCCCGGCGGCAGGTCGGCGGCGGGATCCAGACGGAGATCACGCATCCCCCGGCGCGCCTCTTCGCCAAGGGGCCGCTCACCGATCCGAGGAGCGGATATCGCTACGTGTTCGACCAGGACTTCACACGGCCACGCATCTACGATCCGGCCGGCACGCTGGTGCCGACCGGCGGCGCGTCAGGACCGGTGCTGCCGGGTAGCGGCGCCAGGGCATCCTCCACACTGGTGTTCGCCGACCGGGACGTGCGGTCCCGCCGCAGTCAACTGGTCGAGCGTCTCGGAGCGCCCGTCGGCACCATCGGCGGACGCGACCGCTACCTGTCGCACGAGGGCGAGCTGTCGGCCGAGACGCTGGTCGAGCCATCGAGCATGCTGCCGGTCGAGATCAACGTGCTGCGCGGCGAGGCCCTCGCGCAGCGCCTCGCGCTCAGCTATGGCCGCCTGCCAGGGGGCCGCTGGTATCTCGCCACGGTACGCAGCGAATCGGCGCTGCCCGGTCCGTCGGGACGGCGCTTCGTGTCGCGACTCACGCATCTCAACGTCGTGTCGACGGAGGCGCGCTAGCCATGGCCCGCCATCTGATCGCCGCCGCCGTGCTCGTCGCCCTGGCCCAGCCCGCGCAGGCCCAAGATCGTCCCACCGTGTTCCTGCACGGCTTCAACAGCAGCGCCGCCAGTTGGGCGGCGACCGCGTCACGGCTGCAGAGCCGCCTGCAGATCGCGGCCAGCATTCCGGAGCTGCCGTGGCAGTTGCCCTACGATGCGCAAGCCAATCAACTGCAGGCCCTGGCCACTGGCGCCGGTGCTCCACCCAACATGGTGCTGGTCGGCCACAGCAACGGCGGCCTGGTGGCACGACAACTGAGCACCAAGCGGCCGGTCGGCGGCATCGTAACACTCGGCAGTCCGCACCAGGGCGCGCCGCTGGCGGCGACCATCCAGGGCGTCACGCAACAGTACGCCTTGGTCGGCCAGAAGCTCGGCCAGCTGCTCTACATGCTCGGCGCGAGCAACGGCACCAATCGCTTCACGGGCCTGTGGAACAGCCCCGGGATGGCGCCGGTGCGCACGGCCATCACGACGCTTGGCGTCGCGCTCTACTACACGGTGGCGAGCATCGAGCAGACCATCTATCCGGTCGTGACCGCACCGGTGCTGCGCGACATGACGCCGGGATCGCCGGTGCTCACGTCCCTGAACTCGGCCGGCAATCTGGCGCGCGAACACGTGGCCGTGCCGGCGCGCGTCGGACTGGTCTTCGCGGCCCGGGAGTGGTGGGTCGGCGCGCCCTTCGTGGCCGGAGCGCCCCAGCTGCAGTATTCGGGCGACAGGGCCGTCCGAGACGGGATCCACTACCTCACGCTCATCGCCAACTACTTCACGCCGCCCAACGTGCTGCCCACCGATCTGGCAGCGCTGTCGATCCGCTACCAGGCCCAGAGCATCATCTCGGACCTGCTGGTCTTCAACTCGTCCTGGTGCGGCGCCACCACCGGTCACTACGACTGCTCGGTCTCGACCGACGGCGTCGTGCCCACCGAGTCGCAGTTCTTCCCTGGCGATGCGGCCAACATCGGCTACTACGGACCCGCGCACGTCAACGAAAAGAACGAATCGGAGAACTACCTCTTCGACGCGTTGACGCAGCGCGTCGGGCTCGTGGCCCGGGGCGCGAGCAGCGGCCCGCCCGTGCACGGTGCACCGCCCTCCACGCTCACCGCCGGCGAGCGGCTGTACCCCGACACCGAGGTGCGCTCGACCAACGGCGCCTACGCACTGCGCTACCAGTCCGACGGCAACCTGGTGCTCTACGGCCCGTCGGGCGCGATCTGGGATTCGGGCACGGGCGGCAGGGGCGCCCTCTATTGCGAGATGCAACCCGATGGCAACCTCGTGATCTATCACGCCGACGGCAGCGAGCCGTGGGCGTCGGACACGGGCGGCCTGCCCGGTGCGGAACTGCGCGTGCAGGACGACGGCTACATCGTGATCTACGACGCCGGCAACAACGTGCCCTGGTGGGCGCCCCAATAGCAGGTGCGTGATGCGTAGCTGGCTCGTGGTCGTGTTCGGGTGTCTGGTAGCGGCGTTTGCCTCGAGCGCGCCGGTGCCGCCGGATCCGAGCGAGGCACCTCTGTGGCATACCGCGGCGATCGGCCGCGGTATGCCGGCGGTGCTCGGGACTCGCGCTTACGGCCTGACCACCGATCATCACGTGGTCGCGCTGAACCTGGCGGACGGCCACGAGTTGTGGCGCCGTTCGACCGGCGAGTCGGGCTGGCTCACCGAGGGATCGCGCGCCGTCATCGCCAGCGACGCGGTGGTGGTCGGTGACTGGGACGTCTACGCCTACGATGCGGAATCGGGCGCGGCGCGCTGGTCCTTCCACCCGTCGTCGGGGTTCGGACCCGGCGTCTTCCTCGGGCAGGCCGCTGGGGGACGACTGTTTACGGGCTCACCGTCCGGATCGATCTTCGCGCTCGACGTGGCCTCGGGCCGTCAGGCGTGGAACGCCGTGGTCAACGGCGACGGACGCACCACGGTCTTCGAACCCGCGACCGATGGCGCCATCGTCGTCGCCACCTACACCGTGTTCACGGCGCCCAACACCGGCGGCGTCGTGGCCGTCGACGCCGAGACCGGCCACGAGCGGTGGCGCTTCGTGTTTCCGCGCCCGAGCGATGCAGCGCTCGGCTCCTACGCGGGCGGCGGGCCAGTGTTCGCGAACGACCTCGCGATCGCAGCGAGCGGCGACGGCACGATCTGGGCACTCGATCGACGGACGGGGGTGGTGCGCTGGAGTCTGCCGCGCCTTGCGGGCCCGATCCACGGGATCATCACCGCCACCGACCGCGACCTGCGGTCCCTCGCCGTGGTGCGTGGCCGCCTCATCGTCGGCTCGCTCACCGGCTACGTCGTGGCCTACGACCTGGCCACCCAGCGCGAGGTGTGGCGCCTCGAGAACGGCTTTCTGGGCTCGATAGCGTTCGACGACTTCACGAGCGGTGAGGGCGTCGTCTACGTCCCCTACGTCTCGGGCTTCCTGCTCGCCATCGACGCGCTGGGCGGCGCGGTGTTGTGGCAGACCAGGAACTTCCAGCAAGGGTTTTCATGGCCACCCGCCGTGGCCGGCGATCGGGTCATCGCCGCTGGACGTTCGGGATTCTGGGCCTTCCCTGCGGGCGTGCCTCACGGGCCCGGACAACCGTAGCCATGCGCGCGTCGTCATCACCTACCATCCTGTTTGCCACACTGGAGAGCTCATGTCGCTGTCGAGACTGCTGGTCGCCATCGTCGCCGGGCTCGTCGCCGGCGGCTGCGGCACGTCCACTCCCACCGGACCGAGCCCTGGCACCGGACCACTCACCGGCACCTGGACCGGAACCCTGGAGCGACCTGGCGCCGTGCACACCGTGCGGCTCGACCTGACCGACGACAGCTTCGGTAGCGGGTCGATCGTCAGCGGCCGCTACACGACCAGCGACGCCAGTGGCGCGATCGCCGACACTGGGAGCGTCGGAGGGGTCGTGACCAACAGTGCCGTGAGCATGAGGTTGAATCCTTCACAAGCCCCGCCGTGCGAGGTCGGCACGATCGTGCCGCCGGGCACCGTGCTGATGACCCTGACCCTCACCGGCCGGCAGCTGTCAGGCAACGGTGTGCTGGTGCGCTGCGGCGACGAGTTGCTCATCACGGCGTCGTTCAGCCGGTAGTCGCGCCGCCCCGCTGGCTACGCGCCGGCAGGCCGACCATGATGAACATGCAGGCGGCGTCGCCCACCGCCGACGCCAGAGCGACCAGCGCGCCGGTGAGCATGGTG
>JBDTWC010000320.1:0-4409 GCA_040006875.1 Acidobacteriota bacterium
CGGCTGCGATGCTCTGTCGTTCGACTACCACGCGCGCGTGATGAAGGTCACCACCGCCAAGGGCGAGGTGACGATCAAGGAGGGCGACTGGATCTCGATCGACGGCTTCGCCGGCGAGGTGATCCAGGGCCGCGTCGAGACCACGCCGTCCGAGGTGATCCGGGTCCTCATCGAGAAGAACCTCGATCCCAAGGACGCGCCGGTCTATCAGACCTACAACAAGCTGATGACCTGGGCCGACGGCGCGCGCAAGCTGCGCGTGCGCGCCAACGCCGACCAGCCCGATCAGGCCGAGATCGCCTACAAGTTCGGGGCGCGCGGCATCGGGCTGTGCCGCACCGAGCACATGTTCTTCGGCGAGGGCCGCATTCCGATCGTGCAGCGCATGATCATGGCCGACAACGAAGCCGAACGGCGGGCCGCGCTGGCTGAGTTGCTGCCGATGCAGCGCGCCGATTTCTACGGCGTGTTCAAGGCCATGAAGGGCACGCCAGTCACGATTCGCACCATCGACCCTCCGCTGCATGAGTTCCTGCCCAAGCGCGAGGAGCTGATGGTCGAGATCGCGGTGATGGAGGCGACGGGCAAGACTGGCGCCGCTCTGACCGAGAAGCAGGCGCTGCTCGCGCGCGTCGAGCAGCTGCACGAGTTCAACCCGATGCTCGGCCACCGCGGCGTGCGTCTGGGCATCACCTATCCTGAAATCACCGAGATGCAGGCTCGCGCCATCCTCGAGGCGGCGGCACAGCTCAACCGGGAGGGTCTGAAGATCGTGCCCGAGATCATGATTCCGCTGGTCGGACTCGTGAAGGAGCTGCAGGATCAGAAAGCCATCGTCGACCGCGTCGCGGCCGAGGTGATGAAGGAGCAAGGCTTCAAGTTCAAGTACCTCGTGGGCACGATGATCGAAGTGCCCCGCGGCGCCCTCACCGCCGACGCCATCGCGCAGCACGCGCAGTTCTTCTCGTTTGGAACCAACGACCTCACGCAGCTGACCTTCGGGTTCTCGCGCGACGACGCCGGCAAGTTCCTGCGCGTCTACCAGGACCGCAAGATCCTCGACAAGGATCCGTTTGCCACCTTCGACGGCAGCGGCACCGGCCAGCTCGTGGCGATGGCCGTGCAGAAGGGACGCGCGACGCGTCCCGACATCAAGCTCGGCATCTGCGGCGAGCATGGCGGCGATCCGGCGTCCGTGCACTTCTTCCACACGGTGGGCCTCGACTACGTGAGCGCGTCGCCGTATCGCATCCCCGTGGCGCGGCTGGCGGCGGCGCAGGCCGCGCTGCAGGTCAAGGTCGGGGACTAGGGCGGGTCCCGGGGCTCAGGCCCCGGGCGGACGTAACGATGATTCGCTACTTCGTGCACCGCGAGGGCCGGACGAGCGCCGTCGAGGCGCTCGATCCGGCCTGGCTCCTGGCCGGCAGCGGCGTCACGGTCTGGGCCGACGTGGCCGAGCCCACCGCCGCCGACGGCGTGATGCTGCACGACGTCTTCGGCATCCACGAGCTCGCCGTCGAGGACGCGCTCAGCGAGACGCCGCACCCGAAGGTGGAGGCCTACGGCGACCTGCTCTACGTCGTGCTCCACGGCATCAACTTCCACGCCAGCGAGCACGCGTTCGACACGCACGACACGGACTTCTTCGTCACCAGCCAGTTCCTCGTCACGGTGCACGATGGGAAGCGGCGCAGCATCGCGCACGTGACCGAGCTGTGCGGGAAGAGCGGACACATCCTGGCCGAGGGACCCGTGGCGCTGATGCACCGCATCGTCGACACGATGGTGGGACACTACCACCCCGAAGTCGACGAGCTCGAGAACTGGCTCGACGACCTCGAACGCCAGGTGGTCGAGAATCCGAAGCAGCAGCTCACGAGCGAGATCCTCGCCGTGAAGCGCGACATCACGGGCCTGCGGCGCATCGTGATCCCGCAGCGCGACGTCCTGGGCCGGCTGTCGCGCCGTGAGTTCGCCCTGATCGGCCAGGAAGTGGCCTACCGCTTCCGCGATGTGTACGATCAGCTGGTACGCCTGTCGGACGACGCGATGATCTTCCAGGACCGCGTGACCGGCATCCTCGACGCGCACCTGGCGAGCGTGTCGATTCAGCTCGCGCAGGCCTCGAAGCTCATCGCGGTGGTGGCCACGCTGTTCGGGCCGCTCACCGTGCTGACGGGCATGTACGGCATGAACGTGCCGCTCCCGCACCTGCCGGGCGGCCCCGACATGCAGTTCTGGTGGGTGGTGGGGTTCATGGTGACCGCCGCCGCGGCGATGTTCGCATGGTTCCGGCGATCGGGCTGGTGGTAGACGCCGTGACGCGCATCGTGAAGCTGCCCGACGATCTGGCCAACCAGATCGCCGCCGGCGAAGTGGTGGAACGGCCGGCCTCGGTCGTGAAGGAACTGGTCGAGAACGCGCTCGACGCCGACGCCCGGCGCATCAGCGTCACCATCGAGTACGGCGGCAAGCGGCTGCTGCGGGTGGAAGACGACGGCCTCGGCATGGGACCCGAGGACGCGCGCCTGAGCCTCGAACGGCATGCCACGAGCAAGATTCGCTGCGTCGAGGACCTGGCCGCCATCGCCACCCTGGGCTTCCGGGGCGAGGCGCTGCCCAGCATCGCGTCGGTGTCGCGGTTCACGCTGCGCACCCGCGCGCGGGGCGCGCCCGGCGGCATCGAGATCCACGTCCTCGGCGGCCCCGTGGAACGCGTCTCGGCGGTGGGCGCGCCCGAGGGCACCGCCGTCACGGTGGAAGACCTGTTCTTCAACGTGCCGGCCCGCCGCAAGTTCCTCAAGTCGGACGGCGCGGAGTCGGCGCACGTGTCGAAGCTGATGACCCAGATGGCGCTCTGTCATCCGGCGGTCGGCTTCACGCTGACCAGTGCCGGACGTCGCCTGCTCGAGTGCCCGCCGGCGGCCACGCTGGCCGACCGCATCTATCAGATCTACGGCGACCGTCCGGACCTTGTCGCTGTGGCGCGCGAGACTCACGGTGTGCGCCTGACGGGACTGGTGGCGGCCCTGGCCGACACGGGGCCCACGCGCGGCCCCCAGCACGTGTTCGTGAACCGCCGGATCGTGAAGGACAAGACCATCGCGCACGCCATCATCGACGCCTACGCCTCGGCGTCGATCAAGGAGCGCAGTCCCGAGGTCCATCTGTTCCTCGAGGTGCCGCTCGACCGCCTCGATGTGAACGTGCATCCGGCCAAGGCCGAAGTGCGATTCGCCGACCAGTCTCTCATCCACGAGATCGTGAGGCGGGGCGTGGCCGAGGCGCTGGGCGCCGCGCGCATGCCCGATCTGCCGGCCGCGACGGGGTGGCCCGCGCCGGCGGACCGGTTCGCGGACCGGCCGGCCGAGACCGGCGGAACCAGTGACCCGCGCGCCGGCTGGGGCGGACCGGGATTCCCCGCGGCCGCCTTCGTGGCGCGGGACGGCCAGACCGACTGGCGGCCCCGGGCGGCGTTCGACGTCGGCGGGATGATGGTGGAGCAGGGCACGTCGGCGGTCGGCCTCGAGCAGGCGCTCACGCCGCTCGGCCAGTTCCGCAACACCTTCATCGTGGCGGTGGACGACGACGGCCTGGTGATCGTCGACCAGCACGTCGCACACGAGCGCGTGCTCTTCGAGCGCATGCTCGAGCGGCTGACGGCGTCGCGGCTCGACAGCCAGCGCCTGCTCGTGCCGATGGTGCTCGACCTGCCGGGCGCCGGACACGACACGCTGCTGTCGCGCGGCGAGGCGCTGGCCCGTTTCGGGTTCGAGCTCGAAGACTTCGGCGGGGCCAGCGTGCGGGTCATGGCGGTGCCGGCGCTGCTGGCGATGCCGGACATCGACCGCGCGCTCGAGGCGCTCGCCGACGACCTCGAGGGCCTCGATCGCGGCCTGGTGGCGGAGCAGGCCGTGAAGCGGATTGCCGCCACCATGGCGTGTCACGCCGCCGTGCGTGCGCACGATCCGCTCACGCGCGAGACGATGACGCACATCCTCGACGAGCTGCGGGCGACGGCCTACTCCACGGTGTGCCCCCACGGTAGGCCAGTCATGTTCCGCCTCTCGCGAAGAGATCTGGAGAGGCGGTTTGAGCGCATCTAGATTTGATGACTTGATGATTGCGTGATCGGATGTTTTGATCTGACGAACTGTCCATCCGACGATCTATCGATAGATCGTGCAGATCAGAAGTTCATCCGTTCCGATCAACCGATCACCACGTCGGGAAATCGCGACATGACAATCTATCCATCTTGGTCTGCGGCTCGCTTTGTCTTGATTGCTTTCCACCCCTCGAGCCGCCGCTTGATTTCCTTCTCGAACCCCCGATCGGTCGGCGTGTAGAACTGCCGGCCCTGCAGGCGGTCCGGCAGGCAGTCCATGGCGGCCACGGCATCGGGCTGG
>JBDTWC010000321.1:0-4407 GCA_040006875.1 Acidobacteriota bacterium
GCACGGCGTGCTCCGTGCCGATCTGGATCGCGCGCGCCGCCGCCGCTTGCCGTGTTCGCTGCTGCTCGTGAACCCGGTGGGTCTCGACGGCGTGAATGAAGAGCACGGCCGTCGGGCCGGCGACGCCGTGATTCGCGAGTTCGTGCAGGCGATGCACGGCCTGCTGCGCCGCTCCGATGTGCTCATGCGCTACGGCGGTGCGATCTTCGCGCTGCCCCTGGGCAACATCGGCCGCGACAGCGCCGAGCTGGTGGCCGAACGCGTCCGCCGGCACGTCTCCAGTCAGGCATTTCTGCAGGGCGCTGTGACCCTGCGCTGTGCCGTGGGCGTCGTGTCGAGCGAGCCGACCGATGCCGACGGACTCGAGCCGCTCGATCTGCTGCAGCGCGCCAACGAGGCGCTCGGCCTGGCCCGTCAGCGGCAGGGCGAAGCGATCGTGACCTGGCATAGCGAAGCGGGTGTGGCGGGACCGTCGACCGACCGCCTGCTCGGCATCTTCACCGGCCGCACCGACAAGGACTACCGCAACATGGGCCTGTTGTGGGACGTGCTGCAGGCGCTCTCAGGCGCCACCGGTTCGGCCGACCTCGCCGAGAAGGTCGTGGACCGGCTGGCGAGCGTGCTGCACCCGACGCGAACTGCGCTCTTCCTGTCCGACGATGCCGGCGTGCGTCTGCTCTTCGGCCAGCAGCGGCTCGACGACGGCGTCGACGCGCGCGTGCTCCAGGCCAGCGATATCACCGAGGGCGAACGAGCGATCGTGGCCGCGGCGGTCGCCACCGGCACAGTGCGGCAGGAGGCCACCACCAGCGGCGACCGCGACCAATTGATGCTGGCGGTGCCGCTCGTCACCGACGGACGCACGCTCGGCGCGGTGTGCCTGGTGGGCAGTCCGGCCGTGCTCGACGTCGATCGCACCGACGTGCACGTGCTCACCGGCGTGGCCAATCAGCTCGCCGTAGCCCTCGATCGCGAGCATCTGGCCGAACTGAACCGGGTGCGCGCCGAGCACGAGCGCCGGCGCCTGCAGGCCGAACTCCAGGATCTACGCTCGCAGCAGAGCCCGATCGTGTTCCAGTCGGGGGTGATGGCCGAGCTGCTGGTGCGGGCCCGGCGCGTGGCGTCCACCGACACGACCGTGCTCGTCACCGGCGAGAGCGGAACCGGCAAGGAGATGCTGGCGCAGACGCTCCATCAGCTGAGCGGCCGTCGCGCCAAGCCCTTCGTGATCGTCGACTGCGGCGCCATACCCGCTACGCTCATCGACTCGGAGCTCTTCGGTCACGAACGCGGCGCCTTCACCGGCGCGCAGCAGCGCTCGATCGGCCGCCTCGCCATGGCCGACGGCGGCACCGTGTTCCTCGACGAGATCGGCGAGCTGCCGCTCGACGTGCAGTCGCGGCTGCTGCGCTTCGTGCAGGAGAAGACCATCTCGATGGTCGGCGGCACGCGCTCGCGCAAAGTGGACGTGCGCATCATCGCCGCCACCAACCGTCGCCTTGAAGACGAGGTGCGCGCCGGGCGCTTCCGCGAAGACCTCTTCTATCGCCTCAACGTGGTGCGCCTCCACATCCCGCCGCTGCGCGAACGGCCGGAAGACGTGCGGCTCCTGGCCGAGCACTTCGCGCGCGCGTCAGCGGCCGAACAGCGCAAGCCCCTGCTCGGCTTCTCGCCCGACGCGGAGCGCGCCCTGCTGGCCCATTCGTGGCCCGGCAACATCCGCGAGCTGCACAACACCATCCTGCAGGCGGTCGTGCTTTCGGAAGGCGAGTGCCTCGAGGCGAGCGACTTCGCCCTGCCGGCGCCCGAGGCCGACGCTGGATGGGCACTGCGGGCCCGTCCTCTGCCGGCGCGCGAGGCCCCGCCGCTAGCGGCAGGCCGTCGCGGCGACAGCGGTGAGCCGTTCGACCTCGCGTGGCAGGCGCTCCGCGCGCAGCTCGCCGGCGAAGTACAGGCCGCCGCATCGGCGCGACCGCGCGCAAGCCTGCCGCTCGGCCGCTGGCTCGGTCACGAACTCGTGCTCGTCGCGCACGAGTTCGCCGCCGGCGTGGGGGCACGCGCCGCCACCCGGACCGGGCTGCCGCAGACGACGTTCGCGCGACGCCTGCGCCAGGCCGAAACGGATCGCCCGCTGTCGTCGCGCCCGGAGACGTGGGGCGCGGTGCGCACGGCCCTTGCGCGCGTGATGAGCGCGGCCGACCTGCCGCCCGGCTGTCTGTCGGACCGCGTCGACGCGCTGCTGCTCGAGGTCGTGCTGGAAGCCGTGCCGGCGCCGCTCGCCTACGCGGCGAGCTTGATGGGCCTGTCGACGCCGACGATGAAGATGCGCCTGGCCGCGCGCCAGTCCGGCGCGACCGGGTCGGCGATCGCTAGCTGACTTCGATCTGCCCGGTCGCCTTGGCGCGAATGAGCGACCACGAGAGGCCGACGCCGAGCAGCACGCCGATCACGACGAGCCCCACCCACACGATCGCGGACCCGGTGAGGCTGAGCACATCACGATCGACCAGGAACCACACCAGCACGGAGAACAGCGCCGCGCCGAGCAGCACACCGACCTTGCCCAGGGCGATGAAGGCGGTACGCAGGCACACCACCCAGCCGATGGCCAGCGCCAGCACGGCCAGCGCCTTACCGGGCGTGAAAGCCACGGGCGGCGTGGCGACCCAGTGCGCCACCGAGTAGCCGCTCGGATTGAAGGTGATGATGACCAGCGCGAGAGCCAGGACGATGCGGAGCAGCGTGCCGGTGAATGAGATACCTGGCTCGGCCATGACACCGATTCTATCAGGGCCGTCGCCGTGACGACGACCGCGCCGAGTCACTGCGCCGGCCAGTAGACGACGACGCGCGTGCCCTCGCCCGGTGAGCTGTCGATGAGCAGGCCGCCCGAGTGCGAGGCCATGATGCCGTGCACCGAGGCCAGACCGAGGCCGGCGGCCAGGTGCGGCGGTTTGGTGGAGTAGAACGGATCGCACACCACCGCGAGCAGCTCGGGCGCGATGCCGACGCCGGTGTCGCGAACCGAGATGGCCAAGTAGCGGCCGGCCGGCACCGGGATCTGCGGCGTCGCCAGCGGCTCGTGCAGCTGCTCAAACGCGACGTTCACGTCGAGGACCCCACCCCGTGGCATGGCGTCGACGGCATTCTCGATCAGCTGCTCGACGACGGTGCCGAACTGGGCGGCATCGGCGTAGACGGCGAGTTGACCCGGACCGACCTGCAGGCTTGCGACCACCGTAGTCGGCAACGTGCGCATGGCCGCCTGTAGCACCGCGCGCACGGCCGGCTCGACCTCGACCGACGCCAGCTGCGAGCGTTGCCGACCGCTGAAGGCCAGCAGCTGCCGCGTGAGCTCGGCGGCCCGCAAGGCCGCCACCTTCACGCGCGCCAGGTTCTCACGCGCCGGTGCGTCCGGACCGAGCGACGCCTCGCCCAACTCGGCATGGCCGACGACGCGGGCCATCAGGTTGTTGAAGTCGTGCGCCACGCCACCGGCGAGCCGGCCGACCGCCTGCAGCTTCTCCGCGTGCTGCCGGCGTTCCTTGTCGGCCTCCTCGCGGACCAGGCGCGCCGAGTGATGCGCGGAGAGGAGCAGGCGCACCGCCAGCAGCAACGACACGGCCACGAGCGTGGCCGCCACGGCCAGGGCATAGTGATGCGCACCGATGGTCAGCAGGAACAACAGGCACGCGCCGACCGCCGCCGTAGCCACGAGCGGCAGGGGATTGAAGTCGCGGATCCAGACGGGTCCCTTCGCCCGCGGAGCGGCCGTGATCGGATCGCCGCGCATGGCCAGCGCGGCCGCCAGCGTGGGCAGGACACCCCAGAAGTAGATCGCCGTGCTCCAGCGCGGGTCGGTCGGGGCGGCGCTCTCGAGCTGCGTCAGCAGCACCACGGGGATGTAGGTGGCCTGACCGACCACGAACCACCAGAAGGCGCGGCGCGAGGGCACCACCTGGCCGCGCACGATCACCAGGTTGATGCCGATGAGCATGGCGAGCTGGGCGACGCCGAACGACAGCACCCAGTAGCGCTCGGTGACGCTCGTGAGCGTGGCCACGCTGGGCAGGGTCACGAGCACCCACGACAGCACACCCAGGCCGCCGGTGGTGATGAGCAAGTCGATGACGAGCGACGCGCGTTCGCCCGGTCGGGCCGGCGAACGCGGGTAGATGAGCAGCGCCGCGAGGCCTCCCAGGTAGGAGAGCAGCGACAGCCCGCTGTTGGCCAGGTCAGGCACGAGCACCGGGCCGCCCCATTCCGGCGGCAGGAGCGCCAGGTAGTTGACCGCCGAGGCGAGCGACGTCCAGCCCGTGACCTGCAACGCCAGGCGCAGACGGGCCGGCACCTCGTGCCGCCCCGCGGCCCAGAGAAAGGCCCCGCCCTCGATGCACAGCCGCACCG
>JBDTWC010000322.1:0-4397 GCA_040006875.1 Acidobacteriota bacterium
CCGACCACTTCCGCTCGGCGGCCGTGTTCCTCACGCAGTCGAAGCCGAAGCAGACCCAGGGCTCCGATGTCTTCGCCGGCACGTCGTTCGACCAGATCTTCGCCCGCCAGTTCGGACAGGCGACGCCGATCCCGTCGCTGCAGTTGTGCATCGAGAACGTGGACCAGGCCGGCGGCTGTTCCTACAACTACTCGTGCGTCTACACCGACTCGATCAGCTGGGCCTCGCCGACCGCACCGCTGCCCATGATCCGCGATCCGCGGGCCGTCTTCGATCAGCTGTTCGGCGTCGGCACCACGCCCGAGGCGCGCAAGGCCCGCCGTCGCGACGACAAGAGCATCCTCGATTTCGTGGCCGAATCGGTCGGGGAATTGACGGGCAAGCTTGGCGTCGCCGACCGCGCCCGACTGTCGGACTACCTCGACGACGTGCGCGAGATCGAGCGCCGCATCCAGAAGGTCGAGGGCGCCAACACCAGCGGGGAGGCGCGCGAGCTGCCGGGGGCCCCGGTCGGCGTGCCCGACTCCTACGACGAGCACGTCAAGCTCATGTTCGACCTCCAAGCGGTGGCGTTTGCGTCTGACGTGACACGCGTGTTCGCCTTCAAGATGAGCCGCGACGTGTCGAATCGCGTGTTCGGTCCGAGCGGATCGACCTCCGCGTTCCACACCGGCTCGCACCACCAGGAACGTGAAGATCGCATCAAGGACTTCCAGAAGATCAACAGCTACCACGTCAGCCTGGTGCCGTACCTGCTCGAGCGGCTGGCGCGCACGCCGGATGGCGATGGCACCATGCTCGACAACAGCCTGGTCATCTACGGCTCGGCGATGGGCAACTCGAACATGCACAACCACAAGCGCTGCCCGCTGTTCCTGGCCGGCCACGCCGGCGGACGGCTCAAGGGCAACATGCATGTGAAGGCGGCCGATGGCACGCCCATGGCCAACGCGATGCTGGCCGCGCTGCAGGCCGCTGGCATCGACACGCCGACCTTCGGCGACAGCACCGGCGCGCTCGACTTGAACCGGGCCGCCGCCACCACCGCGGCGGCGGTCTAGGAGTCAGTGATGACCCGTATCGGGATGTTCCACCTCGTCGCCAGCGCCGCACTCGTGGCCGCGCTCGGCGCCGGCCTGCACGCCTCAGGCGCGGCGGTCGCGGATGCGGCCATGCGTCGCGACGCCGCCGAAGTGCGCGCGCTGGTGCGCGCCGGTGGCGACGTGAACGGCGCGCAGGGCGACGGCATGACCGCGCTCCACTGGGCCGCCACCTACGGCGATGCCGAGCTGACCGAGGTGCTGCTCTATGCCGGCGCCAACGTGAAGGCGACCAGCCGGCTCGGGCGATTCACGCCGCTCCACGTGGCCAGCCAGGGTGGCTTCGCGCCGGTCGTGACGGCGCTGCTCGCTCGCGGTGCAGATGCCAACGCGGCCACGACTACGGGCACCACGGCGCTGATGCTGGCGGCACAGTCGGGCAACGCGGCGGCGGTGACGGCCCTGCTCGAGGCCAAGGCCGAGGTCAACGCCGGCGAGCGCGCCAACGGCCAGACCGCGCTGATGTTCGCCGCCGCAAACGATCGGGGCGAGGTCGTCGGGCTCCTGCTGGCGCGCGGCGCCGCCGTGAATGCCACGTCGAAGGTCGTCGACCTGGCGGCCCTTACCATGAGCGGCGACGGCGAAGGCCGGCCGCCCGAACCACAGAGTGTCGGCGCCGCAACGCCGGCCCGGACGGCCGGCACGATCAGCACTGGCGGCGGTCGGGCTGCCGAAGGCGCGCCCGTGGCGAAGGCGTCGGCGCCAACTCCGGCGCCGCGGCCGCTCGACGTGGCCGGCGCGTCGCGTCCGTTCCGCTACAACGAGCTCATCGGTGCGCAGGGTGGGCTGTCGGCGCTGCACTTCGCGGCCCGGCAAGGAGCCTCCGCGGCCGCGCACGCGCTCATCGAGAAGGGCGCCGACGTGAACCTGCGCAGCCCCGGCGATCAGACCACGCCGCTGCTCATCGCCACGCTCAACGGCCATTTCGATCTCGCCAGGTATCTGCTCGACCACGGCGCCGATCCCAACGCGGTGAGCCGGGCCGGAGCCGCGCCGCTCTACGCCGTGCTCAACGTGCAGTGGGCGCCCAAGGCAGCTTATCCGCAGCCGCGCGCCTACCTGCAGCAGCGCACCACCTACCTGGAGTTGATGCGCGCGCTGCTCGATCAGGGCGCTGATCCGAATGCGCGCCTGTCGCGCAAGGTCTGGTATTCCGGCTACAACTTCGACCAGTCGGGTGTCGACGAAGTCGGCGCGACGCCGTTCTGGCGCGCGGCTTACGCCAGCGACGTCGAGGCGATGCGGCTGCTCGTGGCGCGCGGAGCCGACCCGCATATCCCGAGCGTGCGCCCGGCCGAGCGCAGCCGCGGCCTCGACGGCGTGGGCGAGCTGCGCGACACCTCGAACCTGCCGGCGGTGCCCGTGGGTGGGCCCGGCGTTCCGCCGCTCCAGGCCGTGGCCGGTGTCGGCTACGGCAAGGGCTTCGCCGGCAACTCGCACGTGTTCGCGCCGACCGGCATGATGCCGGCCGTGAAGTATCTGGTCGAAGAGATCGGGGTCGACGTGAACGCGGTCGACTACGAGGGCAACACGGCCGTGCACCACGCGGCCTCGCGCGGCGACACCGACATGATCAGATACCTGGTGTCGAAGGGCGCGGACGTGACCCGCGTGAACCGCGCCGGCCAGACCACGATCGACCTGGCCAACGGGCCGGTGCAGCGCGTGCAGCCGTTTCCCGACACCATCGACTACTTGGCGTCGCTCGGCGCCAAGAACAACCACAAGTGCGTGTCTTGCTGAATCGGTTTCCGGTGGTTGCGGCCATGTTGCTGGCGCTGGCCAGTAGTGGGCTGCGAGTTACGGCCGGGCCGATCCCAGCGACAGTGGCGCCTGCAGCCGCAACGCCGTCCGCCTCGCAGTCGTCGGCCCCGCCACGGCAGGTGCCGACGCCGGTGCGGAAGCCGGCGCCGGGCGTGACACCGGTGCGGTCGCACGACCCGCTGGCGCTACGCAGCTTGCCGGCGGCCGCCCAGAGTGAGCTCGTCGCCACCTACTGCGCCGGTTGTCACAGCGAGCGCACCAAGGCCGGCGGCCTGTCGCTGGCCGGCTTCGATGCGATGCGCGCTGCCGAGCGCGGTGACGCGGTCGAGAAGATGATCCACAAGCTGCGCGCCGGCATGATGCCGCCAGCGGGCGCGAAACGGCCCGATGCGGCCACGCTCGAGGCCCTAACCAGCGCGCTCGAGAGCCGCATGGACGAAGCCGCGTCGGTGCGGCCCAATCCCGGCTTCCGGCCGTCGCAGCGTCTCAACCGCGCCGAGTACGCGCGCGCGGTGAAGGACCTGGTCGGCCTCGACATCGACGTCACGGCCTTCCTGCCCGCCGACACCATCTCGCAGGGCTTCGACAACGTGGCCGATGCGCAGCGCATCTCGCCGACCCTGCTCGAGGGCTACCTGCGGGCGGCCAGCCAGATCAGCCGCCTGGCCGTGGGCGACCGCAACGCTACCGCCAGCGCCACCACCTTCAAGACGTCGCGCACCGCTTCGCAGCATCGCCACGTGGAGGGCACGCCGCTCGGCACCCGCGGCGGCATGGCCGTGACTCACGTGTTCCCGGCCGACGGCGACTACACGTTCCGCATGATGCTGCACGCCGGACCGACCGGACAGCTCTACGGCGGACCGTATGCCGGCGAGCAGGCCGAAGTGTCGATCGACGGCCAGCGCGTGGCCCTGCTCGACATCAACCCGCGCATGGACGAAGGCGACGCGCAGGGCATGAATCTCTTCACCCCACCGGTACCGGTCACGGCTGGACCGCATGTGGTGGCGGCGGCGTTCATCAACCGCTTCGACGGCCCGGTCGACGATCTGGTGATGCCGATCGAGCAGCCGCTCGCTGACACCAACATCGGCGAAGTCTTCGGCGTCACCGCGCTGGTGCACTTGCGCGATCTGGCGATCACCGGCCCGCAGGCCGTGACCGGCGTGTCCGACACGGTCAGCCGGCGCAAGGTGTTCTCGTGCCGACCGACCACCAGCGCCGAAGAGGCGCCGTGCGCCACCGCCATCGTCACCAAGCTTGCCACGCAGGCCTATCGCGGACGGCTGAGCCCCGAGGAAACCCGCGGCCTGCTCAAGTTCTACGAGCAGGGTCGTGAGGACGGCGACTTCGAATCCGGCGTGCGCGTGGCGCTGCAGGCGGTGCTCGCGAGCCCGCGCTTCCTGTTCCGGCTCGAACAGGCGCCCACGGCCGCCAAGCCCGGCGACACCTTCCCCCTAGCCGGCGCCGATCTGGCGTCGCGACTCTCGTTCTTCCTGTGGGGCGCTGTGCCCGATGCATCGCTCGCCC
>JBDTWC010000323.1:0-4375 GCA_040006875.1 Acidobacteriota bacterium
CGTTCGGGCCCGTCGCCGGCCAGCACGGTGGTGAGGCGATGGCCCTGCGCGGCTACGATCGCCAGCCCTTCGATGAGGTCGGCGTGGCCCTTCTCGCGGCTCAGCCGGCCGATCGACGCGATCACCGGTCCGGGCAGCTCGCGTCCGGCCAGCGCCGCCAGGCCGCCGCGCGTGCCGGTGCGCTGGTAGTTGGTCAAGACCAGGCCGTTGTGCACGAGTACCACCTTCGCGGCCGGCACGCCGTGTTGCACCAGCTCATCGCGCAGCCGGCCGGAGAGCGCGAACACGCGATCGAAGCGCCGCAGCAGCCACCGATCGAGAGCGACAAGGGCGCGTTGCTTGGGCGTGTTGGCGATGAACCCATGCACGGTCGTGACGATCGGCACGCGATGCAGGAACGACGACAGGTAGGTGAGCACGTCCGACTTCACCTCGTGCGCGTGCACGAGGTCGAAGTCGTGCGCACGCACGAGCGCGGCCGTGCGCGGAATGAGGCGCGGGTCGTACTGGTTCTGCCCCCTCACGAAGTGCACCGGCAGGCCACAGGCCCGGGCGGCGCGCACAAACGGCGTGTCGGTGCTCTCGCCCTTCACCAGGTAGATGCCCAGGTGCAGGTCAAAGCGCGACGCGTCGATCGCCTTGAAGGTCTCGAGGATGGTCTTGCCTGGACCGCCCACCTCGTGGGTGTCACGCAGGTCGAGCACCTTGATGCGCCGGTTCGTGGTCGTCATCGGTTCGACGGCGTCCAGATCTCCTGGCGCACGCCGCGGCCGTACCGCCACCAGCCGGCCAGGATGGCCAGATTGACGCTGGTGAAGTAGAGCGCGACCTTACCGAGGAGCGACGCCTGCAGTCCGGCCCAGTGCCGGAAGGCCGCCAGCGCGGCCACATAGAGCAGCAGCTGCGCCGCCAACGCCACGGCGTAGAACGGATGGGCGACGAGCGCCAACGCCGAGCCGAGCGCGCCAAGCATGAAGAGCGGCGCCAGCCACCGCATCACCTTGTGCGACCACAGCTCGAACGCGAAGATGCCGGTCCGGAGCGGGTTCAGGAGGTGTCCATAACCGAACAGCGTGGTCATGCCGCGGAGCACGGTGCGCACCTTCCGCTCGAACTCCTGGCGCGGATCCTTCACGCTCGTCATGGTGCCCACGGCCAGCGGCTCGCTGACCGCACGGAAGCCCTGCTCCACGGTGCGCAGCACCGACAGGAAGTCGGGCGCCATGCCTTCGACAAACGGCTGGCAGAGGTGGCGGCGCTGTGCGTAGAAGGAGCCGCTGGCGCCGACGATCGAGTGGACCGACGACTCGAGCCGGCGCAGGGTCAGCTCGTAGCGGCCGTAGAGAGCTTCGCCGCCGCCGCCGACGATCGGATCTTCGCCCGACACGCAGCCGATGGCCGGATCGGCGAACTGGCGCACGATCTGCTCGAGTGCCTCGGCGCCGAGCTGGATTGACGTGTCGGTGAAGACGAGGATCTCGTGGCTGGCGCGGGCCAGACCGGCGTTGAGCGCGGCCGCCTTGCCCGAACGTCCGGGCAGCTCGATGAGCGCCGCGCCGGGCAGCGGCCGCTCGCGGATGATGTCCACGGTGCGGTCGGTCGAGCCGTCCGACACCAACAAGATCTGCAGACGATCCTGCGGATAGCGGAGCGCGGCCGTGTTGGTGAGCTTGTCGCCGACCCGAGCCTGCTCGTTGTGCACCGGGATGATCAGGGTCACGCTGGGCAGGTCGGCGTCAGCCGCGGCGGCGATGGTGCGCGCCGGAACGACGGCGCGCAGCACCCACAACAGCAGTGGGTAGCCGAAGTAGGGATAGAACACCCCCGCCAGCGACAGCCAGAACACGAGCTCCACGCCGCTCACGCCCGATACCTCCCTAACGGCAGCCGCACCGGCGAACGCTTCGAAATCCACTTCGCGGCGTCGACGACCGCCCGCTTCGAGCGGTCGAGCAGGAACTGCGACGGCTCGCGGAAGACCCGGATTCGCTGCGTCACCCGCACGCAGTTGCTGAAGCGGCGCTTGAAGGCTTCGTCACCCACCGTGAAGTCGAGCTCGCTTCGCTGGCGAGTGATGGCGTCGCCGATCAGGTGACGCAACAGGATCATGCCCGGTGAGCGGGCGGCGTAGCCGATGGCAAACGACGGCTTGTACCAGGTGAGCGTGCCGCCGAAGTCGAAGCCGAAATGGTAGGCGATGGGCCGCCCCTCGAAGTCGACCACCGAGAAATGCAGCCAGCCGGCGGGGCCGAGATTGGCGGCGAGCGCCCGGTAGAAGTCGCGATTGCGGGCGTCGCTGAACAGGCTGGGCGTCGTCGTCTGGCTCCAGCGGCCGACGTGCTGCTCGAAGAAGCCGTCGAGTAGCGCCGCCACCTCTTCGCCGCCCGTCAGGGTGCGATACGTCACCCGGCCCGACCGCGCCAGGACGTTCTCGGGCCGGCGGAGGCTGGCCTTGTTGAAGATCTTGAGCGCGCTTTCCTCGGCGTCGTGAATCAACAGAGTCGGGCAGACATACTGCTGCTCGGCACTGAAGCCAAAGCCGGCCGCGGTGCAGAACTCGCGCAGGATCTCGGTCGTGTTCGACGTGCCGGGCACGTTGCTCAGGTCGAGCACGCTCCACGGCGTCGTGCCTTCGAGCACGGTGAACATCGCGTCGACAACGGCGCGCTTGTCGGTGGCGGCGGCGATGAGATCACAGTAGTCGGCACGGCCGTCGCCCATGAACTTGAGCAGCCCGGGCGTGCGGCGGCTGGCCACGAGTGGCGCCAGGCCGACCAGCTGATGACCACGCGACAGGGCCAAAACGCGCGGCTCGTAGGCCTCGTGGAACGTCGCCCACCAGCTCCGCAGCCAGGCGCTCGTCTGGAACACCGACGTGGTCTCGCTGCGCGCCGCCAGGCCGTCCCATCCGGGTTCGGCAAGCGTCTCAGGATCCATGCCGCGCAGGATCAGCCCACGCACCGGTCCGGCGATCGCGTTCACGTGCAGAGTCCCGCCCCTGGCCTCGGATGAGACGGCGAGGCCCCGGCCAAGTTCACCGCGTGCCCTGCGTCAGGGCGTCGGACACGCCCCGCATGTAGTGCGACACCAGGTGGGCGGTCTTGATCTGCTCGAGCGCCGCGGCAGCCAGACGCCGGCGCAGGGTGACGTCGCTCGACAGCAGGCGCACGGCCTCTCTCAGGGCCGCCGGATCGCGCGGCGGCACCAGCAAACCGGTCTTCATGTGCTCGACGTAGTCGACCGTGCCGTCGACCCTGGTCACGACCACCGCCTTGCCCATGGCCATGGCCTGCAGGATCACACTCTGGCCGATCGAGATGCGCCGTTCCTCGAGCGGCACCACGACGATGCCGGCGCCGGCGATCAGGGTGGTGAGGTCGGCGAGTGGGATCTCCCGCTTGATGGTCACGTTCTGCGGCGCCGGGCGAGCGCCCTTGTAGCCGACGACCCACAGCGGCACGTCGAGCCCCTCCCAGGCATCGAGGAGCGTGTCGTAGTCGCGGAAGCTCCGCCCCGCCGACACCGCGTAGTCGCCGTCCTGTACCGGGATGTCGAGGAAGCGCGGATCGGTATGGAAGGGCACGAAGGCCAGCTTCGAGCGCGGCCAGCCGAAGGCACGGGCGTAGTAGTCGCATTCGGCGCGGGCCGAGCACACGCACAGATCGACCGACGAGAAGCACCAGCCCATGAAGGCGTACTTCAAGCGCGACCCCAGGCTCGCGGTCCGCTCACGCATGATGAACTGCACGATGACATGGCGGGGTCGGCGCATCCGGAATAGCGTCTGCACTCCGGCGATCACAAACGACGTCCAGTCGCATTCGCCGGTGGTGATGAAGGTATCGCGCTCGCGGCGGGCGCGCCCCAGAGCGCGCACGATCCCCAGGCTCATGGCCGCGAAGCGCCGCGACAGCATCGATCGCGGCCGGCCTTCCGGATCCACGACCAGCACGTAGTGGACCGAGTACTCGAGCACGTCGGAATCGACGAACTGCCACCACCATGGCTCGGCTGGACTTCGCGCCAGAGCCAGACTCATCAAGCGTGCCCTCTGTCCAGACGGTGGTGACAGCGCCGGCGACTGTGACACGGTGCTCATACCGCGGTGGCATCGGCCTTGATCATGACCTTGAGTACGCGCCGCGATCGCACCACGCTCCACGCCTGCTCGAACTGGTCGAGCGGGTAGGAGGAGCCCAGGAACGGCGTCGTGTCGATCAACGGCAGCGTGGCCAGGGCCTCCTCGAAGTCGGCGCCACTGCTGCCCACCGAGCCGAGCACCGAGCGATCGTAGGCGACGATCGACTCGAAGCTGAAGGTCTGCGCGGAATAGGGCAGGCCGAGAAGCAGCAGCGTGGCACCGGTCGGGCATTGC
>JBDTWC010000324.1:0-4371 GCA_040006875.1 Acidobacteriota bacterium
CGTTGGCGAAGTTGGTGATGCCAGGTAAAGATCCGGGCGGCATCGTCGTCACGTCGCTCATCGGCATCGTGGGTGCCCTGCTGGGCGGCTTCATCGGGCGCGCCCTGAATCTCTACGGGCCTGATGAACCAGCTGGCTTCTTCATGGCGCTGCTTGGCGCAGTAGTGCTGCTCGCCGCGTATCGCGCGATGGCTGGCAGGCGCACGGTCTGAGACAGGCCGCTCCCACAGGTTCGACTCTTGCGGTTGCCCCGGCTAGGAAGCACTGGACCGGACATCGCGAGGCGATGGAGCCACGTCTCAACCGAAGGTACCCTATGGGCATGGACAACGGCTGGGACGCATCCGCGGACGCGTGGATCGCCGATCAAGGCGATCGCGGCGACTTCGGGCGGCGATACGTGCTCGACCCGGTGATGCTGCCGCGCGCGCTGGCCCGCCAGCCCACCAAGGCCATCGATATCGGCTGCGGCGAAGGTCGCTTCTGTCGGGTGTTGGCCGAGCACGGCGTCCCAATCGTGGGCGTCGATCCAACTCTCGCTCTCATCGCCACTGCTCGCGAGCGCGATCCGCGCGGGCACTATGTGCGGTCCCTCGCTGAGCACTTGCCCTTTGGCGACCAGGCGTTCGATCTGGTGGTCAGCTATCTCACGTTCATCGACATTCCCGACATCGCGACTGCCATTCCCGAGATGGCGCGAGTACTGCGGCCAGGTGGCGCGCTGCTCGTCGCCAATCTCAACAGCTTCAACACGGCCGCCGGCAAGGATGGCTGGGTCAAGGACGGCGAGGGGCGACGTGCGCACTACGCCATCGACCACTATCTCGACGAGCGGGCCGACTGGATCGAGTACCGCGGCATTCGGATCGTGAATCACCATCGGCCGATGAGCACCTACTTCAAGGCGCTGCACAGCGCCGGCTTGACCATGACCTACTTCGACGAGCCCCGGCCGAGTTCGGCCACGCCAGCGCCACAGGCGGCGTCCTACTCACGCATGCCGTGGTTTCACGCGATGGAGTGGGTCAAGCTCTAGACGGGATAGCTATATTCCGCTCATGGACCCTGACCTCGCCGCCCTGCTCGCCATGGTGGTGGTCACCTTCGCCATCAGTGCCAAGTGGAATGCCACCCTCCGAGCCGGCCCTGGCTACCGCTACCAGCAAGTCTTCAGCCTGCTCGCCGCTGGATTGCTGCTCCTCGTTGGTGGCCTCATCGGCTGGGATTCCGCGCGTCGTGCCTCAACCGCGAGCCGGGGTCACGCGGCCGGTCGCTACGCCTAGCGGCTCGGCGGACGAGGCGCTTCCGCCACGGCGTGCGCCTCGCCGATCTCCGGCTCCGTCCCCGTCAACCAGCCCTTGACCAGCTCGTAGATCACGGCCGGCTTCGGCTTGTTGACCTGCAGGAACTCGGCGCCGTCTACGGTTACACCGATCAGCACGATCCGCGGATCGTCCACGGTGCCATGACGCGGGTCACCGTCGTCGCCGAACCACATCTTCCAATCCGGGGCGTAGAGCGCCGCGATGGTGGCCCGGTCACGCGACACCGCCGCCGTGCCCGACACCGACACCCACTCCATGCTGCCGCTGTCGAGATAGGTCAGGTTCACATGACCGTCGAGCGCGAGGTCGGCGAGCTTGGCGGTGCCTTCTGAAGTGACGAACCAGAGATCGGCGCCGGGGGCCTGCTTCTGGTTCGCCATCGGACGCGCCCGCAGATGCCCGTCGGACCGCTTGGTGGTCATCATCGCGATCTCGATGTGTTCGATGAGCGCGTAGAGCTTGTCGATCTCGGCGGCCATATTACTCTCCTGATGTCCCCCGCCGTCGCAGCGAGGTGGTTGCAGGCATTGGAGAGCATGTGTCGTGCCAGCGGTCAGCGCGGTTGATGCGTAACGCGCTACCGCAAATGAGAAACGGACGGCTCGAAGTGGCTCTCGCGGCTCGCCCGCTGGCACACTCGCCGGTCACCGCCCCGTCCAACCCGGACCGCGAACCACCCGGCCGGGCGTCTGACCGGTGTGCTCGCCGTCCTTCAACACCTGCACGCCGTTGACCCACACATCCCGCATGCCGGTCGCATATTGATGCGGCTTCTCGTAGGTGGCGTGGTCCGCGATCGTAGCGGGATCGAAGAGCACGATGTCGGCGAAGTAGCCCGGCCTGAGCTGCCCGCGTTCCTTGATCCGCAGGGTCGCGGCCGGAAACGAGGTGAGCTTGCGAATCGCCTCCGCGAGCGGAATGACGGACTCGTCGCGCACGTACTTGCCGAGCAGGCGGGCGAAGTTGCCGTAGGCACGCGGGTGCGTGCTGGTCTTCAGGAACACGCCTTCGGCGGCCATCGAGGACGCGTCGGATCCGAAGCTGACCCAGGGCAGGCGGATCTCGGTCTTCACGTTCTCTTCCGACATCAGGAAGTAGACCACCTGTACTCGGCTGCCGTCCTCCACGACCAGGTCCATGGCCGTGTCCTGCACCGAGCGCCCACGCTGCTTGGCCACCTCGGCCAGCGTCTTGCCGGTGTAGATGCGCAGCGCCTCGTTCCTGAAGCCCACGAGCAGCGTGCCTTCGGCCCCGGCCGCCAGCATCAGGTTCTCCCACTGGTCCTGCGCCGCGAGCATCTCGCGCCGGACCCGGTCGCGCACCTTCGGATCACGCAGGCGCTCGGCCCACGCCTTGTAGCCGCCCTCTTGGACCCACGGCGGCATCGCCGCGTCGAGACCGGTGGAGCCGGCGGTGTAGGTGTACATGTCGGCGGTGAGGTCGAGGCCGCTGGCCCGGGCCGCTTCGATCTTGGCGATGGCGGCCGCGAGCTTGGGCCAGTTCGCTTCCCCGCTCGCCTTCAAGTGGTAGATCTCAGCGCGAATCTTGGCCTCGCGCGCGATGGTCAGCGTTTCGTCGATGGCCTCGAGCAGGCGATTGCCTTCGCTGCGCAAGTGCGAGATATACATCCCGCCAGAAGCCGACGCCACCTTGGCCAGCTCGACCAGTTCGTCGGTCGTGGCGAACACGCCGGGAATGTAGATGAGCGCCGTCGTCAGGCCCATGGCGCCTTCGTCCATCGCTCGCTTCACGTGCCCGCGCATGCGCGCGAGTTCGTCGGCGGTCGGCGCGCGGTTGTCGAGGCCGATCTCGTTGGCGCGCACGGTAGCCGCGCTCACGAACGACGCGATGTTGGTCGACACGCCCTTGGCGGCCAGCATGTCGAGGTACTCGCCGAGCGTGTTCCAGGTGATCGGGAACTTGATGTCGCCCTGGCGCTCGACCTGATCCTGCTTCATGCGGGGGCTGATCGGGCCCATCGAGCTTTCGCCGAACACGTTCAGGGTCACGCCCTGTCGGATCATCCCTTGCGACCGGCCGTCTTCGATGAGCGCCGTTTCGGAGTGATTCAGCATGTCGATGAAGCCCGGCGCCACGGCCAGCCCGGTGGCATCGACCTCGTGCCGGCCGACGGCGCCAGACAGATCGCCGCGAGCGGCAACGCGATCGCCCTGCACGGCCACGTCCTGCACCACGCCCGGAGCGCCGGTGCCGTCGTAGACGGTTCCGTGGCGGATGACGAGGTCGTAGTGCGGGGTCTCGGCACAGCCGGACGCGACGGTGAGCACGAGCAACGAGACAAACGCCAGCGCAGGTCGCATGGCGCGCAGTGTAGCAGTTCAGGTCAGCCGGCCCGCGGTCGCGATCGCCGGGTCAGGCCAGTCGCGTCATCACGCGCGACGCGATCTCTTCGCCGATCGCCAGACACGCCGTAGCCGCGGGTGACGGCGCGTTGAGCACGTGCACCATCCGCGCGGTCTCCACGAACTGGAAGTCGTCGGCCATCGCGCCCTCCGGCGTGAGAGCCATGGCCCGCACGCCCGATCCGCCGGGCACGAGGTCGTCGGCCGTGAGTGCCGGCACGAGCCGAGCCAGGGTGGCCGCGAACAACCGCTTCGAGAACGAGCGTCGCATCTCCGTCACGCCAGTGCGCAGGTGCCGCAAGACGAATCGCCGCACCCCGCGGCTGGCCAACGCGCCGGCCAGGTCGCCGGCCGACACGTCGCTCCACGTGTAGCCCTCGCGCGCCAGCGCCATCACCGCGTTGGGTCCGGCTTCCACGCCGCCGGTCGCCATGCGGGTGAAGTGCACGCCGAGGAACGGGAAGCGCGGGTCGGGCACCGGGTAGATCAGGTTCCGCACGAGCGACAGGCGGTGCGGCGCCAGCCGGTAATACTCGCCGCGGAAGGGCGCGATCACGAGATCGGTGGCGACGCCGCAGGCCGCGGCCACGCGGTCGGCCTGGAGGCCGGCGCAGGCGACCAGCGCCCGCACCTGCCAGGTGTCTCCGGCGGTCCGCACGACGACGTGGCCGGCACGCTCGCGG
>JBDTWC010000325.1:0-4365 GCA_040006875.1 Acidobacteriota bacterium
TCACGCCGATGCTGCGGGCGAAGTCGCGCGTGGTTTGCACGATGCGGGCTTCAATCTCCACCTGCGGCTGCGGCAGGTCGAGCGCGGCCAGCAGGCTGGTCGCGGCCGTCAGGCGATCGGGCAGGTCGCGGATGATCACGGTATTGGTGCGCGGATCGACCTGCACCTCGCCGCGCGACGACAGCGCGCTGCGTGTGATGATGGGCACGAGGTCGGCGGCTTTGGCGTAGCTGAGCGCGTGGGTCATGACCCGCAGCTCACCAGCCAGCGCCTGCTCGTCGGTCAACTTGCGGCGCTGCGATTCCTCGTCGGCCAGCACGGTCAGCGGCGCGATGCGCACGATCGTACCATCGACGAAGTAGCCGAGCTTGTTGGCCTTGAGGATGATGTCGAGCGCCTGATCCCAGGGCACGTCGCGGAGCGACACGTCGACACTGCCGCTGATGGTCGGGTCGATGACGATGTTCAGGCCGCTGATTTCGGAGAACGTGCGCAGCACGGCGCGCAGGTCGGCGCCCTGGAAGTCGAGTGACACCGGGTGGCCGGTGAACTTCGGCTTGGCGGCCGTGTCGCCCGCCGGCAGCTGCAGCATGCCGCTCTGCGCCTGATTGGCGAGCGGCGTCGGAGCCGCGGCGCGCCCCGCAACCGCTTCGGGCGCGGGTATCGGCGCAACCACCACGGGAACGGCGGCAGGCTCGGGCGGGGTCGGGGTCAGGGGCGCCACGACTGGCGCCGCAGCGATCGTCACCGGCGTGGGCGCCGGCGCGGCCGCCGGAGCATCGGCGGGGGCCGTGAAGATCACGCGCAGCTCCTCGCCGTCGGCGCCCGCCGGCTCGACGCGGTAGGGTGTCTTGCGCTTGAGGTCGACGACCACGCGGGTCACGAGCGGCGTGCGGCTGTTGGTGGCCACGCGCACGCGGGCCACGTCGGCCTGGTTGACGCCGACCACCGCGGGAACCGTGCGGCCGGCCGCCACGCCTTCGAAGTCGAGCAGCACGCGCGGCGGCATGTCCTTGGCTTCCTGCACCGTGGTGGCGGTAAGCGGTCCGTTGCCGACGATGGCCACGGTCACTTCGTCGCCCGAGCGCGAGGCCCGCACGGCGCGCAATTCGGTGGCCGCGGCACGCACCGCCGTGGTGGCCGCGGCGGCCACCGTCGACACCTGCACCGGCCTCGTCCGATCGACCTCGACGACGATCAGGTTGCGCGTCGTGCGCACCCGATGCGACGCGGCGCGGTCGAGATTGACGCGCACCCGGGCCAGCGGCGTGCCGTCGGCCGAATGGCTCTCCTCGACCTGCACGCCGCGCAGCGGCGCCAGGCCGCGGCCAGTGGCACCGGCCTGGATGCCATCGGCGCGGACGTTCCGCAGATCGACCAGCACGGTGAGCGGGTCGGGTTGCGACGTCACGTAGGCCACCGGCTCGGTCGCCTCGATGACGACCGCGCTGACGCCGCCGTCGTCGCGGGCGGACACCGCGCGGAGATGCGGCATGTCCGCACCGCTCGCCGTGGCGTCGACGGCCGCGACATGGCCCGCAAGCGCGGCGACACACGCAGCAACCGTCACAAGTGGAGCGAATCGGCCGAGCATCATTTGCCCTCTTCCTGGGTGCGCAGGGGCTTTCGCACCTGGCGTTGCTTCTGGAGTGACAGCGGATCACTGACCTGCTGGAGAATCACGACGGCATCGGCAGTGATCGACTGCACCATGCCATCCAACAATTGACTTCCGGCCTTGACGGTGTAGGTCTGCGTCTTGCCGCCGGGCCCGGCCACCATGGCCACGTAGCTGCCGTTCGAGAGCACGATGCCCTTCACGCTGAGTTCGTCGACCGCGATCCCTCCGGCGCCTTTGGATTTGTCGCTCACCGGACCGCCGCTGGCCACGGTGCCGGTCCGGCTGAGGGTCGTGAAGGGATCGCGGCGACCGCCGGCGCTATAGGAGTAGTCGGTGGGCGGCGACGGCAGATCGGCTGCCGGCGGCGCCGGTGGGGGCGGCGCCGGGGCTGGCGTCTGAGCGCCGGCGAGCACCGTCGACCCGAGGAACAACGCGAAGACGATCGCGGAGGACTTCATTCGGTTTTCTTCGCCGGCACGGTCGGTGCGGACGCTCCTGTGGGTTGCTCTTTCAGCACGAACGTCATGGCGGTGCAAGTCACCTTCACCGTGGCCGACGAGCCGGGCCGGGGCGGCGCAGTGACCATGTCGATCGAGCCCACGTTGATGATCCGCGGCAGCTTGGCGACGCGGTCCAGGAACAGGCCTACGTTGTGATACGCGCCTTCGACCTCGATCTCGATCGGCCACTCGGCGTACATCTCCTTGGCGGTGATGGCGCGCGGCCGGAAGTGCCGGATGGTCAGGTTCGACTGCGACGCCAGTGTCTGGATGCGGCGCAGCAGGTCGGCCACGTCCTTCTCCTCCGGCAGGATCGCCTTGAGTCCCTCGAGCTTCGACTCGAGGTCACCGACCTGAGCGCGGAACTCGGGCAGCTGGCGCGCCGTCTCCATGCCCTTCTCGATGCGGCCGCGGATGGCGGCCAGTTCGGCACGGCGGATGTCGAGCTGCTCCTGCTGTGGCCACTCCCACATGTAGAAGTAGCCGCCCACGACGGCGCCCCCGACGAACACGAAGACCAGGAGCTGGCCCCACCAGGGCAGCTTGTTCATTGCCAGGCTAGCCACGGGCGCCTCCCTTGGCCGGTGCCCCGGCTGGCGTGGCCGCACCCGGCGCCGGCGGCGGTGTCGGCGTGGTCAGACCGGACATCTGGAAGCCACCCTTGATGACGAACTTGATGAGTTCTGGCGTCGTCCCCGTGGCCGGCACCACTTCGCTGTTGATGATCTCGACCGGCCGGTTGAAGTAGCGCGAGTGCTCCAGGGCGCCGACGAAATCGGACAGGGCCGTGAGCGTGAGGCAGTTGCCTTCGAGCGTGATGTCGTAGCCGGCCTGGGTGAGGCGCGTCAGCCACACCATGTCGGGCAGACTGAGGCTCACTTGGTCGAGAATGTGCACCGGCGCGGTCTGGCCGCGACGCAGTTCCTCGATGAGCGAGACTCGCTGCTGCAGCCGCTCGCGGCGCGCTTCGAAGTCGCGCACCTCGGAGATGACCTGCTGCAGCCGCGCTTCTTCGCGGCGCTGCTCTTCGATCTCGCGCGCGACCTGGGCGGCGTTCTGACCGAGCGACCAGTAGCTCCAGCCGACAAAGGCCGCCGCCAGGAGCAGAATCAAACTCCCGCCCAGCGCGATCTTCTGGCTGGCGTCGATCGGCGCACGCGTGCTCGTCTGCTTCGGCGGCGCGATCAGGTTGATACGAATCACCGGTCACCGCCTTTGCGAAGCGCCAGACCCATGGCCACCGCACACACCGGCGCGTAGTCTGCGGCGCTGCCGTTCTGCATCGCCGCCGGGTCGATGGTCACGGTCTTGAACGGGTCGAACCGCTCCACCTCGACGCCGAGCCGATCGCGCAGCGCCTGCTCGAAGTGTTCGACCAGCGAGCCCCCGCCGCTGACCACGACCCGATCGATACGGTCGTTCGACGACGTGGCCTTGAAGAAGTCGAAGGTCTTCTCGATTTCGAGCAGCACGTTGTCCATGACCGCGTGCAGCACCGGACGAAGATCTTCCAGCCGCACCCCGTCGACCGGCAGACCCTTCTTGGCGTCTTCGGCGCCTTCAAAGGGCAAGCCCAGTTCCTTCTGGATCGCTTCGGTGAAGGCGTTGCCGCCGATGCCGACATCGCGGGTGAAGAGCGAGCTGCCGTCGCACACCAGGTTGATGTTGGTAGCACTGGCGCCGGCGTTGACCAGAGCCACGACCCGACCGGGTTCCACGCCGTAGTTGGCTTCGAAGGCGTTCTGCAGGGCGAAGGCATCGACATCGACGACCACGGCGCTACGGCCAACCGCGGTCACGACCCCGGTGTAGTCGGCGATCTTGTCCTTCTTGGCAGCGACGAGCAGCACTTCCATCGTGCCTTGGCGCTGCGCGACCGGGGTGAGGATCTGGTAGTCGAGGTTGACGTCCTGGATGTCGAAGGGGATGTACTGCTCCGCTTCCCACTGAATCGACTGATTCAGGTCGTCGTCGCTCATCACCGGCAGACTGATCTTCTTGACGATCACTGAACTGCCAGAGAGCGACGCCACCACGTCCTTGGCCTTGAAGCGCGGCGACTGCAGCAGCCGGCGTACCGCATCAGTCACGGCGCCAGCGTCCATGATGGCGCCATCGACGATGCTGTCGGGCGGCACCGGCTCGACGCCCATGGCCACGACCTTGAAGCCGCGTCCCGAGGCCTTGAGCTCGATCGCCTTGACGGAGCTGGACCCGATGTCGAGTCCGACTACCGGCTTGCTT
>JBDTWC010000326.1:0-4344 GCA_040006875.1 Acidobacteriota bacterium
CAACGCGAGTAGTCGAGGCGGCGATAGTCGACCGCGGTTGGCGCGTCGCTGGTCGGCAGGGGCGCCACGACCGGTGGCGATAGCTCCACCTGCTTGGCGCTGACGACAGCGAAGGACGGCGCCACCGGCTCTGGCGCCGGCGTTGGCGCGGGCGTTGGCGGGTGAGGCTGGTCGTCTTCGGCGCCTGCGGAGGCGCTTTGCGCCAGCTGCATTCGCCCCAGGGCCTCCGCCGCCAACCTGCGGATGGTGAAGCCCCCGAGCAGCGAGGCACCAGCCATCTCGACCCCGAGATCCCGCTCGAGCACGGACGACAGCTCGACGGCAATGAGCGAGTCCAGACCCAGATCAAGGATGGGGCGCTCGACGTCGAGCGCAGGCGCATTTGCGCCGAGGAGCTTGGCAACCTGGTGTCGGAGATACTCTTCGACACGGTCGACGCGCGTGGCCGGGTCGGCATCCGCGAGCATGAGGCGCATCGAACCTTCGGCCAGCGGTGCCGTGGCTCTCGTGGCATCGGGCACGAGATGTCGAATCTGCGGCGAGAGCGCCGCCCGGCCGCCGACCTCGCCGAACCTCGCCCAGTCGATGCGCGCTGCCATCACGCTGGTGGCATCGTGGCGGAGCAGCTCCGACAGCACGCCCAGCGTCTCATCGGGCGTGAAGCTCGAATAGCCCTGGCGATTGAGGTAGGTCTCGACCTCCTGGTGTCGTGCCACATACCCGGCACCGGCGATCACGCCCCAGTTGATGGTGGTGGCGGGGCGCCCCCGGCACCGGCGCCAGGTGGCGAACGCATCGAGAAAGGCGTTGGCCGCGGCGTAGTTGGCCTGGAGCGGGTTGCCGAGCCATGACGTGATCGACGAATACGACACGAAGAACTCGAGATCGTCTCCGAGCGTTGCCTGGTCGAGATGCCACGCGCCCAGCGCTTTCGGCGCCATGACCCGGGCCATGCTGTCGGCGTCGAGCTCCGCCAATCCTCGGTCGTCGAGCACCATCGCGGCATGCACGATGCCGCGCAGCGGCGGCAGGTTGCCGCGGATATACCCGATGATCCGGCGCACGTCGTCAGCGCTCGAGACATCCGCCGTGAGGGTCTCCACGCGAGCGCCGGTGCGGCCGAACTCGCCCAGCGTCGCGACGGCCTCTGCCGACGGAGCCGAACGGCCGGCGAGCACGAGGGTGCGCGCGCCACGGTCGATCAGCCAACGGGCGACGACCAGGCCCAGCCCGCCGAGACCGCCGGTGATGAGGTAGGTGGCCTCAGCGCGTACCGGCGGGTGCTCGGGAATCGGCGCCCGGACGCCGGTATCGCCGCCCACGTTCACGACCACCTTGCCGATGTGTTTGGCCTGCGCCATGTAGCGCATCGCGCCGGCCAGATTGGTCATGGCGAAGTCGGTGCGCGGCGGCGGCTGCAGCCGTCCGGCGGCAAACGCGTCGGCGACTTCCTGCAACATCTCACCGATAGCGGCGGGACGCTCGAAACACATCCGATCGAGATCGACGGCAAACAGGGAGAGGTTCTTCCTGAACGGGCCGAGGTCGAGACGGTGGTTCTGATAGATGTCGGCCTTCCCCAGCTCGACAAACCGTCCGTACGGCGCCAGGGCCGAGAGGCCTCGCGCGATCGCGTCGCCAGGAAGGGAATTGAGCACCACGTCGACACCACGTCCGCCAGTGCGCTCGCGCACCTGGTCGGCGAAGTCGTGCGTGCGTGAGTCCATCACGAGTTCCACGCCGAGCGACTCGACGAACCGGCGCTTCACGAGGCTCCCGGCGGTGGCGAAGATGCGGGCGCCGGCAGACTGCGCGATCTGGATCGCGGCCAGGCCGACGCCCCCAGACGCCGCATGGATGAGCACCGTTTCGCCCGGGCGCAGCTGCGCCAGGCGCCGCAGCGCGTACCACACGGTGACGAAGGCCACTGGAATGGTCGATCCGTCCGCGGCCGACAGGTGCGGGGGCCGGCGCACCACCAGGGCCGCATCGGTCACGACGTACGAGGCGAAGGTGCCTTGGCCAATGCCCAGCACGGCGTCACCAGGCTCGAGGCGCGTCACGTTGGCGCCGCAACGCGTGACCGTTCCCGCCATGTCAATTCCGAGCCGGCGGCCGCCGAACGTGTCGCTGGCTTCCAGTCCTTGCACGACGCCGGTCGCCACCACGACATCGCGGAAGTTCAGACTGGCGGCCTCGACGGCCACCTCCACCTCGTGCGGGCCCGGCGCCCGTCGCCCGGTGCGGCGCAACACGATCCCGTCGAGCGCGCCGATGACGGGAATCTCCGCGCGCCAGCCATCGGCGGCTGCCGCGGCCACGAGTGGGGCCTCATCAGCGATTCGGGCTCGCGAGGTCGGCCGCAGCCGATGGACCAATCGCGTGCTGCCCCTGAATGCGATCTCCTCTTCCTCCATCCCGGTCGGCGCAACGCCAGCCGTCCACGCCACGATTTCATCGGCCAGCATCTCGACTTCTTCGTCTCGGCACGCCTGGCTGAGATCGACCAGGCGACAGCCGAGAGTCGGCCACTCTTTGCGCACGGTGCGCGCGATGCCCCAGACCGGAGCCTGCAGTAGCCCGGGCTCTTCGTTGACGTGAACGCTCTGCGCGCCCGCCGTCACCAGCACACACAGCCGTCCGGCCTGCTTCGACGTCGACGCCAGGTGCTGCAGGACCGGCAAGACATGACCGCACGCGGAAAGGTCGTCCAGGTCAGAGGCGACGCCCACCATCGGCTGGGTGTCGAGGGCCCGAAGGTGGATCACACCGGCTGCGTCATGGAGCCGGGGTTGCTGCTCGTAGATGCGCGCGATCTCCGCGTCGGGGTCGAACACGTCACACGCGTGCCCGCGCGCGCCAAGCGCCGCAGCCAGCCTCCGTCCGACGTCGCGTGTCTGATCCGCCAGGAGCACCCAGCGCGTCGCGCTGGTGGCGACTTCCGCTGGCGCCGCCGGGACTGTCGGAGCGATCGGCCGACGACCGACGATGATCGACTGCGCCGGCTCGCCGCCGACGGTGTCGGCAATGACCGCCACCGCGTCGAAGCCGCGCTCGGTCAGGAGTGCGGCCCAATTCGCCCCGGGCATGAGCGGATGAACCGGGCGGCGCTGACGGTCCACGAGCGCCCACCAGCCATCCGTCAGGCCAAAGACGATGTCGAGCCAGTGCGGATGGCGCGTGATCTCGAGCAGCAGCAGCGCCCCGCCTGGTGCCAGGAGTGGTGTGAGGAGCGCGACCGAGGCGTCGACGTCTGGCGTTGCGTGGAGGACGTTGGCGGCGATGACGAGATCGAAGGAGTGCGGCTCGAAGCCCTGAAGCTCGGCGGGTCTGGTGATGTCGAACGGGGCAGTGGTCAGGAAGGGGTAGGCCTGGAACCTGACTCTGGCCCGCTCGAGGAAGGCCGGCGACGCGTCGCTGAAGACGTAACGCGAGGCGCGCCCAACGAGTTCAGGGAGCACCAGCGACGTCGTTCCACCGGTACCTGCCCCCACTTCGAGCACGCGGAGCGGTCGGCTCGCCGAACCGGAGCTCGCCAGCCGCGCCACGACCCGCCCCACTTCGGCGTTGTAGAGCGCGGAGGCCGGCGATTCCCGATAGAACCGCTCAAGGAACTCGAAACCATCGTCCGTGAACAGCACATCGCGCCCGTCGGCATGTCCCGCAAGCACCTCAGCCACGCGTGGACCGGCGCGCGCGAGCAGTTCGACGTCGAGGCGGTGGTTGGGGCAGTCCCGAAGAGCGGCGGTGACGAGCTGCGCCGCATCAGCAGCTGGCCTGGCACCGGTGGCCTGCCACCCGTCGCCCTCCGGCCGCAGGAAGCCCGCCCTGGCAAGTTGGCGGCAGAGCTGGTCGGCGAGCGAACGCCGCCACCCACCGCCGCGGACACCGTCGAAGCCATCTGGCGACACACCCACGCCAGGATCGAGACGACATCCAAGCGTCGAGAACGCCTCCGCGATGTAGGCCGCGGAAATCTCGTCCAGCCGCGCCTCGACATGGTCGTAGTAGTCCGGCCATCCCCGGGAGCGCGCCGCCGCGTCGACGTCGCGGACGAGCGCGTCACGTTCGGCCCCGACGGGCACCGGACCGAGAACCGAGGAGGCGAGTGGCCCACCGCCCGCCGCGCCGGCGCCGGCACGTGGCTGGGGCTCCCAGCGATACGCATAGAGCCACTGATCGACGGACGCTCCGCCCCGTCGATCGGCCACCTCCACGAGCTGCGCCGTCAGCCCCACGACGTCGAGACACACTTGACCCGCGTCGCTGATGATGCGCACGTCGCCGGTCACCGTCTCGGCGACCACGGTCCGCACCGTCGCCGTCACCCAGAAATGAGCGCCC
>JBDTWC010000327.1:0-4343 GCA_040006875.1 Acidobacteriota bacterium
GTCGTGCCCGTCGTTGCCACCGCTGCCGCGGTCGTGGTGATGGTGAGTGGATAGGTTCGTGTTCCGACAGTAAAAAGATTTCCTGACCAGGCAGACGGAATGCCGAAGGAGCCTGTCGCACCGTTTGGCAACCCGGAGATCGACATCGTGGGCGAAGCCGGGCTATTAAAATTTCTACGCACCGTGACGGTATAGGTGGCGCTGCCAACCGTTCCGGCCGTGAGCGTTCCTGACTGGGCACTTACGGTAAGCGGGTTCTGCAAGTCCGCCGCCGCTGGTCCCGCGAATCCAATCGTCGCCACAACCGCGGCCACGAGCATCGCCAACCGGGCGCGCGCTGCCGCGAAGCCGGAGAAGAAGTTGTCTGTCGTACCCACGGTGTTTCTCCCTCGGCCGTTACTGGCAGCTATTCGGCAGCGGCGGATCAATCCGCACGTACGTGATGGGTCCAGTCGCGTTGACGCCCCAAGAGGACATCTGGAACAGCGCGTGGTTGTGCGAAATGACGTAGTACTCGCCACAGGTGTTCAGCGTCGATGCGCCGGGCGGCAGCGGGCCGGTCTGGCCCAGGTAGGGGCTGCCGCTGTAGAAGATGCCGAATTCCTGGTTGTTGACCTGAGGAATCGTGACTGGCACGTTCTTGCTCGGCGGCGTCGACGCGTACCCTTCGGCGTCGTACCAGTCGAAGAGCACGTCCCAGGCCTGGCCGGGGCCGATGTTGATGGCGAACTTCTCCATCGACAGGTCCTCGCCTGCTGGCCCCGCCAAAGGACGCCCGTCGCGGCCGATCACGCGGCCGTTGTTGCCATGCGGGTGGTACGGGAACTCTTCGGTGCCGACGTTGAGGTAGCGGATCGCGCCGGGGTACGGATGGGATGCGCTCTTGGGGTGGATGCGCGCCAGCGCGCCGTACGGCTGGTCGGGCAGGTAGGTCGAGAAGTTGTCGGAGATCGAATCCGGGAAGCCGCGGCCGTTGATCAGCCAGTAGCGCGGGTGGTAGTAGTTGAAGTCGAAGTCGTAGTTGGCTTCGGTCGCCCAGTGCAGGTACGGGTCGAGTTCCGACAGCAGCACCATGTACTCTTCGTTCACCTGCGGTCCGCTCGCCGAGAACTGCGTGCTCGTGGTGTACCGGCTGTCGGTGCGGTTGTACATGTAGCTGGCGCCCTGCGTGGGCCGCACCACCAGCGCGCCGAACAGGCCCATGCGCACCTGCTTGTGCGGCAGAGTGCCGCTCTCGTAGATGTAGCTGCCGGGGTTGCTGGCCACAAAGCTGTAGGTGATGCTGGCGCCAGGCGCCACCGCATTGGTCAGCGAGGTGGCGGTGACGCCGCTGAATTGCGGCTGCGCGGGCGCGCCGTCGGCGAGCACGTTCTCCTGGCCGGGGAACATGATCGAGACGGGCTCGGGGAGCGAATTGGTCAGGATCACCGTGACGGTGTCGTTTTGGTTCACGCACAGCACCGGGCCCGGATGCTGGAAGGCAGCGCCACCGTTGGCGTAGCTCCACATGTACGCCGTGGTGCCGTCGGGCAGCTGGATGTAGCCGGGCTTGGCCTCGAGCGTGAAGGTCGGGTTCGTCGTGGCGCCGTCCGTGGTGCAGGCGATGCCGGTGGGCTTGCCGGTATCGGTGGTGGCCGCTTGCGCCGCGACCGGCTGCAGCCATGGAAGCACGCCGGCCGCAAGGCAGACCAGACCCAACCTGAAGGCCCTGCTGGCGCCGCGGGCCGGGCGGAAAGACGTAGTACGCATGGTGTTGCTCCTTGCTCGCGGTGCCATCAAATGCCCAAGTCGTTCGGGTGGTTCTGCGCGGCCAACGAGCTGCCCGGATAGACGCGCACCTCGGTGCGGCGGCCGCCGTACGGCAGCGCGCCTTCGGCGGCCAGGTTGTTCGAACGTTCGTAAGCCCGGTCGTAGAGCACGTAGGTGTCGTAGCCCTGCGTCGAGCTGCCGCTGCCGCCGCTGAAGGCCGGCGCAGTGAAGATCGCATCGATGCTCTCGCCCGCCCCGAAAGAGACGGTGCTGGCCATGAAGCTGGTGTCGGTGCCGTCGCGGCCTTTCATCGGCGTGGCATCCTTGCCGACCACCTTCATCTTGATGCCGGCCAGCGTCATCGCAGACTCCCTGAAGCCCAGGTTGGCGAAGCGCAGCAGCACGCGCTCGCCGGCAATGCAGGTGACCAGGGCGGAGAGCGGCTGGAATTGCAGGTGGTCGTTCCCGGCGGGGGCCATCAGATCGCCGTCGTTCGTTTGCACCGGCAACGAGTGCATGTCAGCCCAGGTCTTGCCATTCGGCAACACCATCGGCGCGTTGGGCGCCACCGTATCGGGATAGACGCGGCCGTTGAGCATGCAGAAGTCGGCGCGGTAGTCGGTCCACTCGGGCAGCTGAATGTGCGCGTCGGCCCAGTGCGAGTCACACCAGACCTCGGAGCAGAACATCGCGAACTCGCGGTCGTATCCGGTGGAACCGTCGCCGTCGTTATAGGCAAACTTGGTGTACGTCTTACCGCCGGACACCTTGGCGGTTCCGTTCTGTAGCGGCCGCACGAACACCGGACCGGTCATGCCCATGTGCACGTGCTCGGTGTCCTCCACATGGCAATGGAACATGTAGGTGCCCGGGTCGCGCGGGCGGTAGATGTACTGGAAGACACGCCCGGTGGTCACGGCCACCGAGCCGGTGGGCTCGCCGTCGAAGAAGGCGATGACGTTGCGGAAGCCGTGCCAGTGGATGGTGTGCGCGTCAAACAGATCAGGGCGCAGCGCCAGGCCGAGATTGGTGAGTTGGATTCGGAAGTCTTTCGGGGTGGCCGCGTTCGGGTTGTACTGGTCCAGCCAGAACATCGGCGCGCTGTGCTGCGCATGGTTCTTCTGCGCCGCACGCTGCGCATCGGTGAGATAGGTCAGGTCGCGGAAGCCGAAGATGTAGGTGCTGAGCTTGGGGTCGGGCGCCAGAGGATCCGGATGGGTCTCGACCCCCAGCGATTCGGAAAAGATCGACGGCGACTTGGGCAGGCTGATCCAGCCATCGGTGCCGCCGTAGAACAGGTCGGGCGCGGGGTAGGCCTGCGCATGGGCGTCGGAAATTCCGACCGGAGTCAGCAGCTTGTTGAACGGGTTGGGCAGAACGCCCATGCCCGCGGCGGCGACGGTGGCCCCCCCGGCCAGCTTGAAGAAGCGGCGGCGACTGTACGGCTGGCCCGGCAAACGCTTGGTGCTCATTTCAAATCTCCTGTTGAGGCCTGCGCAGCGATGGCTTGCATAGCGCTTGTTTCCATCACTGGCCGGTGAGGGTCAGGGTGGTCGGGGTGCCGTTGATCGTCACCGTCAGGGCGCCGGTCCTCAGCTGTCCACCACCGGCCCTGAAGTTGACGATGACCCTGCAGGTGCTGCCTGCGGTGACCGTCGTGTTCTCGCAGGTACCGCCAGTCACTTCACTGAAGCGGTTGCCGTTGCCGCCCTGCACCGTCACAGCACCGAACACCACGCTGCCCCCGGTCACGCCGTACACGATGTCGCTCTGGTTCGTGGCACCGCTGCGGCTGCCGAAGTTCAACGTCGTGCCACTGAGGGTCCCCGACGAGACGCCGGTGATCGATGCAGACCCGGGCGGAGGCGGCGGAGGCGGCGGGGGCGGCGGGGGCGGCGGCGCACCTCCGCCAACCTCGTCGGCGCCGATTTCAATGCCGGCACCGGCCGGGCGTGCCTGCCCGTCGATGTCCGTCGCCGGCGCGGAGACAGAGTTCTTGCTCGCCGCACCAAGGTTGATCGCAGGCGACGTGGACTGCAGGTGGTAGTCACCCAGCAGGTTCGGTGGCAGATCCTGGGAGATCAGGATCGCGCCGAGGAAGGCCGGGTTGTTGCGCCAGGTGTTGAAGGTCACACCGATGTCGTACGGCGTCACGACTTGCGGGTCGCTGTGCGAGTTGGCAGTCGCACCGATCGTGACATCCGTGTAACCCGCCGTCTGCTGGACGATCGAGTTCGTCGGCGCGAGCAAGCCCGGTCCGTCGGCGACGCCCAGGTCCCAGTGGTTGGCGTCGCTCACGCCCAGACCCGTCACCGCGGAGCCGCCACGGGTGCCCGCCCGGTTGTCCCAGAAGATGTTGTTGAACAGCAGCGGGTCGCTGAAGGCCGACGGATTCGCTGGCTGCGCGGGCTGGCCCGAGCACACGGTCGAGTTGGCAAGCCCGGAGCAAGCCTGCATCTGCGCGCTGTTGACCGACGTCGACAGGCCTGCCGGGGCCGCGGCACCGGTGCTGGTCGCCGCGGTGGCCGTGCTCAGGTTTTTCATGACCGTGTTGTTGTAGAAGCGCACGTTGGGCGTGTCGTTGAGCGCGATGC
>JBDTWC010000328.1:0-4340 GCA_040006875.1 Acidobacteriota bacterium
ATGCGCATGTGCGGCCACGCCCATCACGACGACATGCTCTACATCGGCAAGGACGTGCCGCCGTCATGGGACTACCCGCCGCTCCAGGAAGGCGGCTACGCCAATCGCGATCAGTACGAGTTCTGGGCGGCGCGGGATCCGATCGCGCGCTACGCGGCGCGGCTCGAATTCGACAAGGTGATCAACAACACCGAGCTGAGCCGGCTGCAGAAATGGGCCGACGCGCTGGTCGAAGACCAGGCCAAGAAGGTGATCGCCGAACCGTGGCCCGAGCCGCACCAGGCTGGTATCGGCGTGTTCAAGCACGAGGCGCCACGCACCAGGGTGGAGGTGCTCGAGCCTTCGAGTCGCGCGGTCGGCGACCCCGCCACGCCTCTTCCCACCGTGGAGCCTTTTGCGCCCTTCGACCCAGCCGGAGCGACGCTGCTCGAGGGCGTGATGCTGGGCGTGAGCGATGCCCTGGCGGGCGATCCCAGAGTGTTCGTCTACGGCGAAGACGTGGGCGGTTCCTACGGCAACGCGTTCCTGCTGCTGCGCCCCTTGCTCGAGCAGTTCGGCGATCGCATCCTCAACTCGCCGCTGGCGGAAGGAGGGGTAATCGGTGTGTGCGTGGGGGCGGCGCTGGCCGGCCACCGGCCGATCGGTGAGATCCAGTTCAACGACTTCGTGGCCACGGGCTTCAATCAACTCGTGAACAACGCCGCCAAGATTCGCTACCGCTGGGGCGCCGACGTACCCATGGTCGTGAGGATGCCGTGGGGTGGACTGCGCCACGGCGGTCCGTACCACAGCCAGAATACCGAGCCGTGGTTCTATCGCACACCCGGCCTCAAGATCGTCGTGCCAGCTTCGCCCGCCGATGCGCGGGGGCTCATGGCGTCGGCCGTGGCCGATCCCGACCCGGTGCTCTACTACGAACACATCGCGCTCTACCGCGACCCGCGGATCAAGCAGATGCTCGAGACGAGTGCGCCGACCCCGATCCCGATTGGCAAGGCGGCCTTGCGCCGCGCGGGCAGCGACGTGGCGATGATCTCCTACGGCGCCTATGTGCACGAGTGCCTGCGGGCGGCCGAAGCATTGGCGGGTCACGGGGTCGAGGCATCCGTGCTCGACCTGCGGTCGCTCGTGCCGCTGGATCGCGAGGCGGTGCTGGCGGTCGCCAAGCACTGCGGACGCGTGCTCATCGTGCACGAGGACTCACGCACCGGTGGCATTGGCGAAAGCCTCGCCGCCATCATCCAGGAAGAGGCGTTCGAGTGGCTCGACGCGCCGGTGCGGGTGCTCGGAGCGCTCGATACGCCCGTGCCCTACTCGCCGCCGCTCGAGGAGTTCTTCCTGGTCAGTCAAGGCGAGATCGAGCGCGCTGCCCGACTCCTGACGAGCTACTGACCTCATTCCGGGGGCCTGTCCCCTCTACCGGGCGGAATTCTTCCGCTTTCGGTGACGCCAGAACGGCAGGGATGCGCTTCAAGCCTACACAAACGGTCCAGATGGCGGCACGACTGTTGCTTTTGCCAAGACGCTGGGCCAGTGGTCGTGGCGGTCCTGAGGAGTGACGTCGTGCGCCGAGCGTTGTACATCGCTGTGCTTGGAATGGCTGCCGCCGCCTCCGCTTGCGGAGACGGGCCCTCCACCCTCACCAGTCCGTCCTTCGTGATCGGTGGCGGCGTGGCCACGAATCCAGGTGGTGCCGCGACCATCGGCTACACGCAGGACACGAAGATGCTCTTCGATACGAGCTGTACCCGCTGTCACAGTGCCCGCTCTCACGACGGCGGCGTGGACCTGTCGTCGTATCCCTCGGCCCTGCGCACGCTGCAGCCCGGCAACGCCAACTCCCTTTTGGTTCTCCAGTCGCGGCCCGGCGGGCAGATGTATCGCTATTGGCGCGGCGATGCCGCGGCCCAGGCAGAACTCGTACGCCGCTGGATCGTGGAATTCCAGGCTCGGGAAACCCGGTAGTTCTCACGGAGTGAAGATGCGAGTAACGGCCAAGCCCTTAGGACTGATTATGGCGGCGTTGATCGCGGGCGTCGGTGCGCCCGCGGTGGCGGTCGCCGCGGAGATGTCGCCGTTCAGTTCTCCTTCGGTCGTGTTCGGCATGCAGCCCGCTGCCGGCCCGGAGTCGCCGGTGGGCGCCAACGTCTGGCAGCTCGACTTCGGCCCGGCGCCGCCGGCTCCCGTACCAGCCCCGCGGGTCATGTCGCCGCTGGCGGCCGCGGTCGCACTCGACCTCGCGGCGGTCACGGTGCCGCTCGAGGCCGTGCAGGACGCGCAGGCGCCGGTGCGGCGGCCGGTGGCGTTCACCTATAGCGAAGGCTACGAACTGCGCGCCAAGATCCACAAGTACGCCAGCTTTCTGACCCTGCCGATTTTTGGCGCCCAGGCCTTGCTCGGTCTGAAGCTCGATCAGGGCAGCACCTCCGAACCGGTGCGGGCCACCCACGCGGCGATTGCCACGACCATGGTGGGACTCTTCGGGGTCAACAGCGTGACCGGGGTCTGGAATCTCTGGGAGGGTCGCGCCAATCCGTCGGGGCGCGGCCGCCGTCTCCTGCACGGCGTGCTGATGCTCGCGTCCGATGCCGGGTTCGTGGCGACGGGCTTGCTGGCGCCCACCAACGACGGCGGGGGGAACCGCGGCGCACACAAGGCGGTGGCCTTCACCTCGATCGGCACGGCGACGCTGGGTTATCTGATCATGCTGTTCGGGCAGTAGCCATGGCGATACCTGCGTCGCTTGCTCCGATGATCGCGTCCTGGTCGTCGTACTACGGCAATCACCAGCTGGTCGCGGTGACCGTACGCTACGTGCACCTCGCCTCCACGCTCGTGGGCGGGGGCTCGGCGGTGGTGCTCGACGGCAAGGTGCTGCAGGCCGCGCGCGCCGACGGCGCCACGCGGCTCTCGGTTCTGCGCGAGTTGCGCGGGTCGCATCGCCTGATCGTGCCGGCCTTCACGCTGGTGGCGTTGAGCGGCCTGCTGCTCACGGCCGCGGACGTCGACACCTTCCTTGCCTCGAAACTCTATTGGACGAAGCTGGGCTTCGTGACCCTGCTCGTCGTGAACGGCGCCCTCCTGCTGGCCGCTGAATCCGCGGCGGAACGCACGGCGGGCGAGCGCTGGGGTCGCATGGCGGCCGTGGCCCTGGCCAGCCTGACCTTGTGGATGGCGACGCTGTTTGTGGGCACCTGGCTGACGGTGGGGGCATGAAGAGGCAGGATCAAGACGAGTGCGGTGGGTGCGCTTTGGGCTCGCGTCGTGAGTTCCTGGGCCGCGTGTCCGGGGTGATTGCCGCCACCGCCATGTGCGAGGGGTGGGTCGCGGCGCTCGGAGCCACGGGCATCACCGAGGTCTCGGGTGAGCGGGCGGCACAGACGACCGTCACTTACCCGGTGCCCGCGAGCGACGGCGTGTCGATCGACAAGAAGGAGCAGTTGATCCTGGTGCGCGCGGAGCAGAAGGTCTACGTGTTCCCGCTCGCCTGTCCGCACGAGAACACGGCCCTGCGGTGGCGCCAGGGCGACCTGCGCTTCCAGTGCCCGCGGCACGACTCGAAGTACAAGCCGGACGGCACGTTCATGGCCGGCCGCGCCACGCGCAACATGGATCGCTACGGCCTGACCCGGAACGGCCCATCCGTTGTCGTGGATCTCACCAAGCTCTATCAGTCCGACACCCAGGCCGCGCAGTGGGCGGCGGCGTCGATCCCGGCGTGATCGAGGATCCGTCTGCGTAGGGCTCGCGGCCGCCACGCGCCTACGGCTGCACCTTGATGTGCACCTCGCCGTTGACGACCTTCACGTGGTGCCGGGTGACGCCGTTGGCCGGATCCTGCACCAGGCGGCCGGTGCGGATCTCGTAGCTCCAGCCGTGCCACGGACAGGTCACTTCGTCGCTCGCGTCAATCCGGCCCTCGCACAGCGGCCCGGCGTGATGGAGGCACAGGTTGTCGATGGCGTGGAAGCCGTCATCGAGCCGGAACAAGGCGATATGCCGGCCTTCAACTTTCACGAAGTGTCCGCCCGGTGCGAACGCGTCGGCGCGGCCGACGCTCACGAACTGGCCTGACAGCGGCGCTAGCGGCATCGGCTACTTCCGGGCGCCCGGCGTAAGGGTGGTTTCCTTGCGCTCGCCGTTTCGCAGATAGACCAGCGACACCGGAACGTTCACCTTCAGCACTTCGAGCGCGTAGGTGTAGTCGTAGATGTTGGCGATCGTCTGCTCGCCGATCTGCACGATCACGTCGCCTTTCTGCAGCCCGGCCTGCTCGGCCGGGCCCCCGCCGATCACGCCGCCGAGCAGCAGGCCCTTCACGTCGGTGGCGTAGTCGGGAA
>JBDTWC010000329.1:0-4330 GCA_040006875.1 Acidobacteriota bacterium
CCGTTCTGGGCGCTGCGTCAGCTCATGCTCGGCAGACCCGCCGACGACGTACTGGAGTAAGCCATGCCGCTCTATGAATACGAGTGCGACGTGTGCGCGCACCGATTCGAAGTCATTCAGAAGTTCTCCGACCCGCACGTCGAGGTCTGCCCGAAGTGCGGCGGCCACGTGCAGAAGCTGCTGTCGTCGCCCGCAATCCAGTTCAAAGGCAGTGGCTTCTACCTGACCGACTACGGTCGGAGCGGCAGCAAGAGCGACGGCGCCAACGTGAAGGCGGGCAAGAACGAGAGCGGCGGATCGACCGGCGGCAGCGACAGCAAGTCGAGCGACAGCGGCTCGAGCAGCTCGGGCAGTTCCGACACCAAGAGCAGCAGCTCCGAGGCGAAGAGCAGCGGCAGCAGCGATTCGTCGTCGAAGCCGTCGTCGCCCGCCAAGTCGGACTAGCCGCCGCATCGTCCGCGCGCGAATCGGGCGCGACTAGTCGAGCGCCTTGATCTCGCGCAGGTACTGCTTGAACCCGTCGGCCAGATCGGGCCGGCGCAGGGCGAAATACGCCGTCGCCTTCAAGTAGCCCAGCTTATTGCCGGCATCGTGGCGCACGCCGTCCACTTCGAGCGCGTAGAACGGCCGCGATTTCAGCAGCTCGCGCATCCCGTTGGTGAGCTGGATCTCGCCCGACTTGTCCGACTTGGTGGCTTCGAGGGCCGGGAAGATATCGGGCGTGAGGATGTAGCGGCCGATGATCGCCAGGTTCGAGGGCGCGTCGGCGCGGGTCGGTTTCTCCACCATGTCGAGGATGCGGTGCACGCGCGGCCCGAACTGCGGCGCCGGTTCCACCGCCAGGATGCCGTAGTTCGACACGTCGGCTTCGGGCACGCGCTCGACGGCGATCACCGGCGCCTGCGCCTGATCGAACACGTCGATCATCTGCTTCAGGGCCGGCGGCTGCGCGTCGAAGATGTCGTCGCCGAGCAGCACCGCGAACGGCTCGTCGCCGACCAGCCCTCTAGCCATCAGCACGGCGTGGCCCAGACCGAGCGGCTCCGCTTGCCGGACCGATGAGAAGTTCACGAGCCGCGACACCTTGCGGACTTCCTCGAGCAGCGCGTGCTTGCCCTTGGCGGCCAGCACCGTCTCGAGCTCGAACGACATGTCGAAGTGGTCCTCGATCATGCCCTTGCCACGGCTGGTGACCAGGATGATGTCGGTGAGGCCCGAGCCCACGGCCTCCTCGATGCCGTACTGGATGATCGGCTTGTCGACCAGGGTGAGCATCTCTTTCGGCTGCACCTTGGTGGCCGGAAGGAAACGTGTGCCGAGGCCCGCTGCCGGGAAGACCGCCTTACGAATGCGTGAGGACATTCGTAATAGGATACACACCTGAGTGCGCCGCCATGCTTGACCCAGCTTTCGTCCGCGACAATCTTGAGACAGTGCGTGCAGGCTTTGCTCATCGCGGGCTCGATGCCGCCGCCGAGCTCGGCGAGCTGTCGGCGCTCGAAGCCGAGCGGCGCCGTGCCATTCCCGAACTCGAAGCGCTGAAGCGCGCGCAGAACGACGGCTCGGCCGAGGTGGCCCGGGCCAAGAAGGCCGGCCTCGACGCCACGCCCCTCTTCGCGGCCAGCAAGCAGCGCGGCGCCCAGATCAAGGCCCTCGAGGCGGAACTCGACACGGTCGAGGCGCGTCGCACGGCCCTGCTCACCACATTGCCGAATCTGCCCCACAGCTCGGTGCCGGTGGGCACGAGCGCCGCCGACAACGTCGTGGTGCGCACCTGGGGTGAGCCGCGCCAGTTCGCTTTCGAGCCGCTCGCGCACTGGGACCTCGGCCCGGCCCTCGGCATCATCGACTTCGAACGCGCCACCAAGATCGCGCGCGCGCGCTTCGCGATCCTGATCGGCGCCGGCGCGCAACTCGAACGCGCGCTCATCAACTTCATGCTCCAGCTCCACTCGGCCGAGCACGGCTACACCGAGATCGAGCCGCCATTCCTCGTGAACAGCGCCAGCATGTTCGGCACCGGTCAGTTGCCGAAGTTCGAGCAGGATCTGTTTAAGATCGGCGGCGAGTGGGATCTCTACCTGATTCCCACCGCCGAAGTGCCGGTGACCAACCTGTACCGCAACGAGATCCTCGACGGCCGCCAGTTGCCGCTGAAATACGCCGCCTACACACCGTGCTTCAGAAGCGAAGCCGGATCCTACGGCGCCGACGTGCGCGGCCTGATCCGCCAGCACCAGTTCGACAAGGTCGAGCTCGTGAAGTTCACGACCCCCGAGCAGTCGTACGCGGAACTCGACGCGCTCACCGCCAACGCCGAGGAAGTGCTGAAGCGTCTCGAGCTGCCCTTCCGCACCTTGACGCTGTGCACCGGCGACATGGGCTTCGGCGCGGCCAAGACCTACGACATCGAGGTGTGGCTGCCAAGCCAGAAGACGTATCGCGAGATCTCGTCGTGCTCGAACTGCGAGTCGTTCCAGGCCCGGCGCGCCAACATCAAGTTCCGGCCCGACGGCACCGGCAAGGCCGAGTACGTGCACACGCTGAACGGCTCGGGCCTGGCCGTGGGCCGCACGCTGGTCGCCATCCTCGAGAACTACCAGCAGGAGGACGGCTCGGTCGTGATCCCGACGGCGCTGCGCTCGTTCATGGGCGGCCGCGAGAGGATCGTCGCCAAGGCGTAGCGAGCCACGCGGCGTCAGTGGCGCGTGGCTGGGGTCAGCTCGAGCGGGGCGGTGCTCCGCCCGCTGTAGGGGGTGTAAATCCCGTCGATTGTGCCGGGCGTGGCCCAGACCATGCCGCGTGGCGGGTGTACGTAGGTCGGCGTCGCACTCGCCTCCGCTCGGCGCAGCAGCTCGGTCCGATACGACGGGTCGATCCGAAAGCGGCGCGGCAGATCGACCGCACTGGCACGCTGCACGAGGAGTTTCGTCACCTCGCCGCTGGGGTACCCGTGGGCCACCGGCAGGTCCTCCACCCAGCCGTCGCGGCGCCCCTCGAGCAGCCACATCGCCGGTGTTTCGCGATGGGCGGAACGCTCGGCGAATACTTCGAAATCCGGGTTGTAGAGTGCGGGTGCGTGGCACATGACCCAGCGCGCGAGCGGCCCGTGTTCGAGCCAGCTCACATCCGACGGCCGGTCGATGGCCAGCACCGTACCAGAGGTGATGACGGCGGCTGCCACCCACCGCGTCGTCGCCAGGCTTGACCAGGCGCGCACCACGAGCCAGGCCAGCGGGGGCAGCATCCACACCAGATAGCGGCGCAGCCCGCGGCCGTCGCTGTTCCAGTTGACCTGGGTCTGCACGGCCAGGAGCATGCCGACCAGTGCGAGAACCACCAGCGCGGCGCCGAGATCCTGCCGGCGGATCAAGCGCCACGCGCTCCACGGTGCTGCCACGAGCAGCACCGGCAGATACGGCAACAGGCCGGTGTTCAGGTCGAGCAGCAGGCTCACCGTACGACTGATCGAGATCAGCCCGAAGTCGAGGGTCGTGGCGATGAGCGTAGGCGCACCGAAGTGGGACCAGGTGAAGGCCACGGGCACGACCGCCACACTGGCCGCGAGCAGAGCCGCCAGTGCCTGACGCGGCTCGTGCCGCGTCGCTGCCATCACGACCGGCACCGCCGCCAGAAACACCATGGGCGGATTCTGTGTGGCGGCCAGACCGGTCGCGAGTGCGCTGGCCCAGTACCACCCGCGGTCGAGCGCCACCAGGGCGACGACGGCGAGCGACCAGCAGAAAACCTCCACGCCCGTGAAGGTCAGATACCACACGACTGGCGTGGCACCGGCCAGCAGCACGAAGGCGAGGCGCTGTCGCCAGCAGCCGGCGCCAGCCGCGAGCACCATGGCAATCGCCGCCGCGAACAGCCAGGCGTTGGTGACGACCAGGGCGTTGAACTCTCGCCCGCCGGCGAGGCGCAGCGCCCACCGCGCCGGCACGGCGACGAGCGAGTAGATCCAGAAGTGCCTGGCGTAGGCGCGGCCGTCAACGCTGGTCACGAAGCTGTGTGGCAGCTCGGTGGCGAACGCGTCGCGTGCCGGCAGGGCGCCGGGTTCACGCAGGCGCCAGGTATCGATACCGGCGAACAGGGACGACAGATCGCTGGGCCGCACATTGACGGAGGCGTGCCGCGCCACGGCTTCGAGCGTAGCCATGTATTCCCAGCCGTCGCCCTGGCGCGCGAAATCGAGCCTGGCACACCATCCGATCAGGATCGCCGAGCAGAGCAGAAAGCAGGCGATAGCCGCGCGCTTGGGGGGCATTCGGAGGCGAGCACATTATGAAGCAACGAGCGACCCTCGTCGCGCCGATCATGCGGCGCC
>JBDTWC010000330.1:0-4320 GCA_040006875.1 Acidobacteriota bacterium
GTACAAGTTGCCGGCGATGCGGAACGGTTCGGCAGGCCCCTGCCCGCCTCGCTTTGTCGCGTTCAGCCGCCTGCCGACGAGTAACAGCGCAAGAATACTCACCAGTCCCAGTAGGGCTACCAGCCGCTGTCGTTTGGTAAACTGTGGCAACAGTCGCCCTCCCAGTGGGCTCACTCAACCGGACGGCTCATGACAACCTAACGAGTATTCGGCTGCAAACCCTTCCCTGAGTAGTGCATTCGTTTCGCGGCTTCCCTGTCTTGTCCCCCCAGTCCGTCGCGGCGAGGTCGCCAATCGTTGCGCTCACCTCGCCCACCGGCCGAAGCGTGGCAAGATGGCCCGATGAACCGGGTGGTGCCGCAGGTGCGCGCCTTCAGCGGGCGGCCGTCGCGGGAGCGCGAGCGACGGCACGACATTCCGCGAAGCCCCATGGGCTTGCCCTGAGTCACAATGTCCGCACCATGATCGGCTTCCGCCGCGTCGCTGCTGTCACCCTTGCCGTTGCCTTCGCCATGACCCAGTCCTCCACCGCCCAGCCCCGCAAGATCTACTGGGGCGACGAGGTCCCTGCCGGCTGGACCGGCAAGTGGACCGCCGACCTGCTGACCGTGCCCGAGCGCACCAACTGGACACGCACCACCGCCACCCTGCAGTTGCACGAGTGGATTGCCGCGCTCAAGCTCAAGACCGAAGTGCTGCACGTCGAGACGATGTTCGTGAGTCCGATGCGCAAGGCGTCGCCGGTGATGATCTTCGCCAACCCGCGCGTCACCACGCCGGCGCAGGCGAGGGCCTCCAGTAAGCCGGTCATCTTTCTGCTCGGCAACATCCATCCACCCGAATCCGAAGCCGCTGAGGCCATGCTGATGCTGGCCCGCGACCTGGCCGCCGGCAAGCGCAAGGCGCTGCTCGACTCGATGATCGTGATGATCGCGCCGATCTACAACGTAGACGGCACCGACACGTTCGTGACCCAGGATGGCGACCTGGGCAGCGAGACACCGCACATTCAGGGCGTGCGCGAGAACTCCGAGGGGCTCGACCTGAATCGCGATTCGGTGAAGCTCACCACGGTCGAAGGCAACGGTCTCTATCGCACGTTGAACGCGTGGGACCCGCTGGTGTTGCTCGACGGTCATCTCATGAGCCGCGTGTCGCACGGCTATGCCAACACCTACGGCACCACCACGGTACCGGCAGCGGCGCCCGGCCCGCGCGATCACATGACGCACACGATCTTCCTGGCCATCCGTGAGCTGGTGCGGGCCGAATACGGCCTCGAGGTGTTCAGCCATGCACTGGCCACCCCCGACACGTGGCCGCCGCAGGTGTGGAGCCACGATCGAGCCGCGTGGACGGTCGAGGCGAAGTTCGTAGTCAACGACTACGGGCTGCGCAACCGCTTCGCGATCATTACTGAAACGCCCGGGCAGCCGACGTTCGAGCGGCGCATCTACGCGCAATATGCCTATCTGGCAGCACTGCTCGACTACGTGAAGGCGCACGGCGCCGAGATGCAGGCAGTCGTGAAGAAGGCCGACGACGACACCGTGGCCGCCGTGAAGGCCGGCGCCGAGGCCGGCACGCTCACGAACTTCCTCGACGGCCACTACGAGTCGGCCGGCAAGATCGACCTGCTCGCCTACAAGACCAACGAGCCGTTCTACAAGCCCGGCACCAGCCTGTTGTCGACCAAGCCCGGCACCGCGTCAGGCCCGCCCGAAGTCGTCTCCGGCGTGGATGACCTCACGAAGCCGGTAGGCACGCGCACGGCCACGGTGCCGCGCGCCTACCTGCTGCCGCCGAGCCTCGCTCATGTGGCGGCCAAGCTGCGCGCCCACAACATCGCCGTCACCACCCTCACCGCAGCGGCGAAAGTCCAGGGCGAGCAGTTCACGATCGACCGCCTCTACTCGGTGCGCCGCGCCGGTTACGAGATGACGACGCTCGACGGCTCGTTCTCACCGCTGCTCACCAAGGAATTCCCGGCCGGCTCGTTCCTGGTCGACATGGCGCAGCCGATGGCCAACGCGGCCTTCTACTACCTGGAGCCGCAGGCGCGTGACGGCTTCGTCGGCTGGCACGTGCTCGACGACGCACTGACGGCGCTTGGAGCGCCGGATCGCTCGGTCGTCTACCCCGTGTTCAAGGCCCGCCGCCTGCCCTAGTCCGAAGGACGGGGCCCGGTGTAGATCGCGCGCTGGCGAAAGGTCGTGGCCTGCGCGTATTCCTCCATGGCGTGCGCCAGCCAGCCGGCCAGGCGCCCGATCGTGAAGATCGCTTCGCCCGCGCCGGGGGCAAGTCGCAAGGCCCGGCACAGCGTGGCCAGCGCGAAGTCGACATTGGGTCGGGCCACGCCCTGCGCCCGGGCAGTACGCAGGAGCGCGTCGGCTTCGGGCGTGGCGCGCGCCGCCCGCGCCAGCCGCAGCAGCACCTCGACCCGCGGGTCGCCGTCGGGATACAGCGGATGGCCGAAGCCGGGCTGCACGTGCGCCTCGCGCAGCAGCGCCGCCGCGACCTGCTCGACCGGCTGGCGGCGGCGCAGCGCGTCGAGCGCCTCCTCGACCTGCCGGCTCGCGGCGCCGTGCCACGTGCCCGCCATGGCGCCGAGCCCGGCCGAGACCGCCGCATAGGGATCGGCGCGAAACGACGCGGCCACCCGCACTGCCAGCGTGGAGGCGGCCAGCTCGTGATCGGCCATCATCGTGAGGGTCGTGTCGAGGGCGCGCACCGTGGCCGGCGGCAACGCGCGGGCACTCACCGACGCGCCGACGGCTGTGGCGATGTCGCGGCGCGAGGACCCGGCGCGAACGACCCGGGGTGCTAGGGCCGCCACGGTGGCCCCCATCAAACGGCGGGCCGTGGCCAGCGCGCCGGCCGGGCGCAGGTCGAAGCGCAGCGCGTCGCTGGCGCCGAGCGTCGCGACCACGGCGCGCAGGCGATCGGGCAACGAGGCCGTGGGCGGCAGGACCGACTGCGCGCGTCTGGCCCGCGTCACTGCGCGCTCATCCACGGGCCAGATCGGGGGTCGTTCTGGCACCACGCCGGTCCACAGGAACTCGGTGACCGCTTCGTAGCGGTGGGCGGCGGCCAGCGCCTCGGGCACCCGGCCGCGATACCAGTAGCGGCCGTGCTCAATCAGCGTGATCGCGGAGGCGATGCGCAGATCGGTCCGCCGTTCCTCCGGCTTGCGCGCCGTCCGGATCAGCGCGTCGAGCTGCACCGGATCGAACCAGCTGCCGCGTCGCCCGGGCAGGGTGAAGGCGGTGAGCAGGCCGCGGCTGACGTAGGCGTAGAGCGTCGCCCTCTTGACACCGATCCGGGCCGCGGCCGCAGGCGCCGGCAGCAGATGGCTGTCCATATGTTGATCGTAGATCAAGATTGATCAATATCGACGATCGTAGCCATGATGCGGGCATGGCAACTGTGATGGATGCTCCCGCCGGCCTCGAAGGAGTCGTGGTCGCCGCAACCGCGATCGGTGATGTGCTGGGCACCGAAGGCTTCTTCCACTACCGCGGTCACCCCGCGCCGGCACTGGCAACCACGAGGTCGTTTGAAGCGGTGTGGCACCTGTTGCATCACGGTCGCCTGCCCGATGCGGCGGAACTGGCCGCCTTCGCCGCCGCCACCGCCGGGTTGCGGGCGCTGCCCGATGCCGTCGTGGCCGGCCTGCCCGCGATCGCGCCGGCCGGCACCATGATGGCGGCATTGCGCACGGCGCTGTCGCTGGCCGGCCAGGACCTGCCGCCGTGGATGGACCAAACACCGGCCGAGCGCGCCCGCGCGGCGCTGCGCCTCGTGGCCCTCACGCCGACCGTCGCCGCGGCCCTGTGGCGAACGCGGAACGGCCAGGCCGTCCTGGCACCGGATCCAGCGCTCGGCTTCGCCGCCGACTATTTACGCATGGCCACCGGCGTCGTGCCCTCGGCGGCGCAGGCACGGGCGGTCGAGCGCTATCTGCTGCTCACCATCGACCACGGTTTCAACGCCTCCACCTTCACCGCGCGCGTCGTCGCGTCCACCGGCGCCGACCTCACCGCGGCGGCGGTGGCCGGAATCGCCGCCTTGTCGGGCCCGCTGCACGGCGGTGCCCCCAGCCGCGTGGTCGACATGCTGCGCCAGATCGGCACCATCGCGGCGGCTCGGCCCTGGGTGGAAGACGCGTTGGCCAACGGTCAGCGCATCATGGGCTTCGGCCATCGCGTCTATCGCACCGAGGACCCGCGCTCGGCGGTGCTCAAGGCCACGGCGCAGGCCCTCGGCGGCCCGATCGTGGACCTCGCCATCGAGGTCGAGCGGGTCGCGCTCGAGATCCTC
>JBDTWC010000331.1:0-4310 GCA_040006875.1 Acidobacteriota bacterium
GCGCGGTCGTCATTCGCCCGATGATGTACGTCGCCCTCAGCTACGACCATCGCATCGTCGACGGCCGCGAGGCGGTGCAGTTCCTGGTCAAGATCAAGGACTACATCGAAGACCCCGCGTGGCTACTGGTCGAGGGCTGAGCCAGTTGCAGTAAGATCACCCGGCCTCCCCAAGAGGAACCGCCCTGTGGAACCACCAAGCGCGACCATCCTGCTCCACGCGTGGAGAGGGGGCGAGATGTCCGCTCTCGACCGGCTGCTGCCGCTCGTCTACGACGAGCTGGCGCGCATCGCGCGCGGCGCGTTGCGCTCAGAGCGGTCGGACCATACCCTGCAGACGCGCGCGCTGGTGCACGAGGCCTACCTGCGCCTCATCGACGCCGACGTGTCGTGGCAGGACAAGGCGCACTTCATGGCGGTGGCGGCCCGCACCATGCGGCGCGTGCTGGTCGACCACGCCCGCGGCCGGCGGCGCCAGAAGCGCGGCGGCGGCGCGGTGAAGGTCGAACTCGAAGACGCGGCCGCGATCGTCGCCGCGCCTTCGGTCGACGTGCTCGATCTGCACGACGTGCTCGAGCGGCTGGCCGAGTTCGATCCGCGCAAGGCCAGTATCGTGGAACTGCATTTCTTCGGCGGGCTGAGCTACGACGAAACCGCAGAAGCCGTGGGGGTCTCGGCCGCCACGGTCGATCGCGAGCTGCGGATGGCGAAGGCGTGGATGCGGCATGAGCTCTCCACGCGCGGCACTGCCGCCACCGAGTAGCCGCGGGGCGGCCGTCCGGGAAGGAGTGGCCCGATGACCCCCGAGCGGTGGGCGGTCGCGCAGCAACTGTTCGAAGCGGCGCTGGCGTGCCCGGCCGAGGCGCGTCAGGCGCTGGTCGATCGCGACGCGGCCGACCCGGATCTCGCCGCGCTCGTGCACGGCTTGCTGGCCGCCGACGCCGAAGAGCACGGCGGCACCCCGCTCGTCACGGTGGTGAGCGATGCGGTCGCCGACGCCACCGCGGGCGCGCCGCCGCCGCTCGAACGCCTCGGCCCCTACAAGATCGTGAAGATGCTCGGCGAGGGCGGCATGGGCGCCGTCTATCTGGCCGAGCGCGACGACGACGAGTTCCTGCAGCAGGTCGCGGTGAAGGTCGTGCGCGGCCTGCTCGATCCGGAGCGCGTGCGTCAGTTCCGCGCCGAACGCCAGATCCTGGCCTGGCTCGAACATCCGAACATCGCGCGTCTGCTCGACGGCGGCACCACGGCCGAGGGCCTGCCCTATCTCGTCATGGAGCACGTCGAGGGCGTGCCCATCGACGACCACTGCGACGCGCACCGCCTCACCGTGGCGGCGCGACTGCGCCTGTTTCTCACCGTGTGCGACGCGGTGAGCCACGCGCACAGCAGCCTGATCGTGCATCGCGACATCAAGCCGAGCAACATCATGGTCACCGACGACGGGGTGCCCAAGCTGCTCGACTTCGGGATCGCCCGCCTCGCCCTCGAGGGTGCACCTGATTCGACCGCGCAGCAGCCAGGCGGACGGATGCTCACGCCCGACTACGCCAGCCCGGAAGTGGTGCGCGGCGAGCAGGTGACGACGGCCGCCGACGTCTACGCGCTGGGCGTGCTGCTCTACGAGCTGCTCACCGGAGCGCGGCCGCTGCGCTTCGCCACCATGACCAGCGCCGAGATCGAGCGGGTGGTCTGCCACGTGACGCCACTGAACGCGAGCGTGGCCGCTCGCGCCGAGGGGGATCGCGCTCCGGCGCCGGCGGAACGGGCCCGGCTGCGCAGCACGACGACACGGGCCCTGCGCGCGTGCCTGGAGGGCGACCTCGATGCCGTGCTCCGCATGGCTCTCCACAAGGACTCGAGCAAGCGCTACGCGTCGGTGGAGGCGTTTGCCGCCGATCTGCGCCGCCATCTCGATGGTGCGCCGGTCGTGGCCCGCGAGGCGACATGGACCTACGTGGCCACGCGCTTCGTGGCCCGCCACCGGCTGGGCGTGGGCGCCGCGGTCCTGCTCGTGGCGCTGGTGGCCGCTGCCGCCGTGACTTTCTCGATCCAGGCCAGCCGCCTGGCGGAGCAGAGCGACCGCACCGCCCGTGAGCGCGACACGGCGCAGCAGGTGCTCTCGTTCCTGACCGGGCTGTTCGAAGTCTCCGATCCGGATCGCACCGCCGGCGTGGCGGTATCGGCTCGCGAGTTGCTCGATCGCGGCGCCGAGCGCATCGACTCCGAACTGGCCGGGCAGCCGGTGGTGCAGGCCCGCCTGCTCGGCACCATCGGCACCGTCTACGGCAGCCTCGGCATCTACGACCGCTCGGCGGCGCTGCTCGAGCGCGGGCTGGCGCTGCGCCGCTCCACGCTCGGGCCCGAGCATCTCGACACCGCGGAGTCGATGGAGGAACTGGCCGAGGCCTACCGCGAGCTGGCCCGCTTCGAGGAAGCCGAGCGCCTGCATCGCGACGCGCTGGCGCTGAAGCAGAGGCTCGGCGCGCCGCCCGCGGCCGTGGCCTCGTCGCTCAACAACCTCGGACTCACGCTCAGCGAGCGTGGCCGCTACGCCGAGGCCGAGCCGCTACTGCGTCAGGCGATCGCGATGTGGCGTACGCAGGAGGGACCGGCGACCGACCTGGTTGCGACCGGCCTGGACAACCTGGCCTCGACGCTGCGCCTGCAGGGCCGACTCGATGAGGCCGTGCCGGTGCTCGAGGAGGCGATTGCGCTGCGCCGGCAGCGCGTCGGCAACGGCCATCCGGCGCTGGCTCAGGTGCTGGGGCATCTCGGTCAGGTGCTGAACGCGAAGGGCGAGCTCGAGAAAGCGGAGCCGCTCCTCCGCGAAGCGCTGGCCATCCGCACGCGCGTCTACGGCGCGGAGCATCCCGACACCATCACGGCGCTCAACAACCTCACGTCGCTCTTGCACGATCAGGGCGATCTCGCCGCGGCCGAACCGCTCTACCGCACCGCCCTCGCCAGTGTCGGCAAGCGGCTCGGCACCACTCATCCCGACTACGCGGTGCAACTCAACAACCTCGCCACGCTGCTCGAAGACCGGCGGCGCTACGACGAAGCCGAGGATCTCTACCGCCAGTCATTGGCCGTGCGGCGGCAGCGCTATGGGGCGCGGCATCCAGCTGTGGCGCGCGTGCAACACAGCCTCGGCCGGGTGCTGCTGGCCCAGGGCCGCACAAACGACGCGGAGGCAATGGTGCGCGCGGCGCTCGCGGTGCGGCAGGAGATGCTGCCCGAGGGCAACTACGAGATCGCGCTCAGTCTCGAGGTGCTCGGCGAGGTGATGGCGGCCGAGAAGCGGCCCGACGAGGCGGCCGCGCTGCTGGATCGGGCGCTGGCGATGCAGCGCAAGAGCCTCGGCCCCACCCATCCCAACGTCGCCGACACCTTGATCGCGCTCTCGGCCCTCAACCGCGCCCGCGGCACACCGGCAGCCGCGGAGCCGCTGGCCAAGGAAGCGGTGGCCATTCGTGCCGCGAAGTTGCCGACCGGTCACTGGAAGCGCGCCATGGCCGAGGTCGAGCTGGCTTCGGTTTACCTGGCGCTCGGCCGGCGTGACCAAGCGCATCCCCTGCTCACGAGCGCGCTGACGCTGCTGACGGCAGAACTCGGCGACCACGACCCGCGCGCGGACCAAGTCCGCGCCCTGCTCAGAACTGCGCCGCGCCGCGGAAGCTCGCCGCCGGCGATCCGGTCCCGCGACAGCGCAGGAAACTACCGTGAACGGTAGACTATTGTTCTTGCAGCTGCGTACCTTGTAAGCCTTGTTTCAGCACAGCACACCTGACACTGAGCGGCGCGAGCCGCATGTCAACGGCGCAGGAAACGCCAAATTGGCCGATAAACGTGGAGCCGCCGCACCCGGACCAGATTTTGCTGTCTGCTAGTCCGAGCCCGACAATACACCGGTTCGGGCCGGCCAGAATGACGCCAGGGTTGACCGCGATTGGCAACCCTGGACCAACGGGCCGATGCGAGGACGACTGATGCTGGCCGCTACCGTGGAAGCACAACTGATTGGCGAGAGCCCCGCCGTCTCCGACCTGCGCGCCGATATCGAGCGCACCGCCCGGTCGGACGCGAAGGTGCTCATCACGGGCGAGAGCGGCGTCGGTAAGGAATTGGTTGCGCGAGCCGTGCACGCCCACAGCGCGCGCGCTACCAAGGCGTTTGTGGCCGTGAACTGCGCGGGCCTTCCAGAGACGCTGCTCGAGTCCGAGCTCTTCGGTCACGTGAAGGGCAGCTTCACCGGCGCCTACCGCGACAAGCAGGGCAAGCTCGAGATGGCCGACGGCGGCACGCTCT